>NZ_LKET01000026.1 GCF_001317355.1 Oxobacter pfennigii | reverse complement strand
AAATCCTTTGATATATGATGGATGGAACTTCACCTGGGAAGAAGGAAGACAGCTTAAGTCAATGGTAAAATCCGGAACCAATATATCCTTTAAATACAACGACAGGGGCATAAGGACAGAGAAAACAATTAACGGAGTAATCACAAAGTATCATTTGGTCGGCGACAAGGTAACCTTTGAGGAAACCGGCAGTGACAAAATTTACTTTACTTACGATGGGGCCGGTAAACTTGTATCTATGAACTTAAATGGTGTAGAATATTTCTATATAAGGAATGCTGTTGGAAATATTACGGGGCTGTTAGACAGTACAGGGACTCAGGTAGTATTTTATAGTTACGACAGCTGGGGAAAAGCATCAGAACCAACCGGCTCCCTTGCAGGAACTGTTGGCGTAAAGAATCCCTATAGGTATCGCGGATACAGGTATGACAATGAGACTGCATTGTATTATTTGAATAGCAGGTACTACAACCCGGAGTGGGGAAGGTTTATTAGCATAGATGCAATAGCAGGTAGCATTGGTGAACTACTTGGACATAATTTGTTTGTATATGTCAAAAATAACTTTGTTAATATGGAAGATATAGATGGGCTTAGACCAATAATTACTGGAGACCTTATAGAAACTGCAGAGGTGAGGACAACATCATTAAAATATATGAAGGAAAACTGGCCTAAATCTCAGAATAATATAGTTTATTCTAAAACTCAACACAGTCAAAGAGATTCAGGATTAAGCAATTTGCCTGATGATGTAATCTCACAACGAGCAAGAGATAAGTCATTGTCACCTCAAGAGCGAAAAAGATATGTTACTGAAGAAAAATATAGAGATTTACGAAATAAAGGTAAACGAAAAAATAAGTATAAAAGCAAAATAGAATTTCTGCCTGATGTAGGCTCTTTGGTGGAGAAAATTGGAATAGCCACAGGCTTAACTGGTACAGCATTGGTGATTTATATAATAATATCAGAAGGTTCAAGAATTATACCAGCCAGAAATTTAATCCCAATTATCTAATATTTAAGATATATCAAATATATTAATATCTTTTTAGGAACAGGTGAAAATATGAAAAATTCGAATGAAAAATTAGATTTAATAGAAGAAATTGAAAATTCTGATCAATTTGGGGAGAATGAATTGAGAGCTTTACATTTACTTTCTCAGGATAAGGACGAAGAAGTAAGGGTGAGGGCAGCAGATACCTTGGCATTTTTCGATTCGCTAGAAGCAGAAAAGATACTTATTGATATGCTGGATGATAAATCGGGAATAGTTAGGGCTAGTGCATGTGATTCTTTGTGTAACAGTACATCACCAGAAGTTCTTGAACTATTGAACAAAAGGCTCTTATATGATAAAAGCAGTCTGGTAAGGGGATATTCTGCTTTATCAATAGTCAATATAGCAAATAATATAAATTATGATAAACAGAAATTAAGTGAATTTATGGAATATATTTTAAAGAAGGAAAAAGTAACGTGGGTAAAAATTAATTTATACAAAATCCTAATTATGTTAGGTGATAAATCATACTTAAAATTACTTATAGATGAATTAAATAATAGGCTGTATAGGAATAGATATGTGGCTGTAAAACGGTTAAATGAGTTAGTAACGGATGAAAATATAGACGAGATAAAATCAGCCCTTATAAGAAGGCGAAAGCTTGAAAAATCTGTTGCAGTAAGAGATTTAATTGATAGGACGTTAAACATATGAAGGATTACTATCGAAGAGCGTGCTACTCCCCCGACTTAGCAAAACTTAAGAAATTATTGGTCTGAGCCATTTAAAAGATGTTGGAGCTTAACCTTGCAAAATTAACAAAAAGAGAGACAAGAGCTCTTACAATAGTAATAATACATTAATAATTAGGATAAAACATAAATATCTCCTATTGCAGTTGTTACTGTAATAGGAGATATTTATGTGCTGAAAGAGCAAAATTGAATTTGAGCTTCTAAAAAAACTGCTTAATGCAATCTATTGAAAGCCTTTTTTATATTTAAATCTAATATATATTTAGTAGATTTTTATTTTGGAGGCATTCAATGCTTTTGAAAGTTGATAATTGCAAAGGCTGCGGTTTAAGTTTTGCGTTTGATTCGAGTGAATGCAGTCAGGCTATTTTAAAGGATGAGGGGAAAATAGCAAAGATTATTTTTTTTCCCCGCTGCCCCGGCTGCAATAAAATAAATACGGTGCAGCTGCCCTGGGAAGAGTATGGCATTATAGACTATTGATTATGCTTTGTTGCTGCAGCCTAATACGTTTTTGATTTTGTGCTGTACTATTCTTTTTATGGCATCCCTTGCCGGTCCTAAATATTTTCTGGGATCGAATTCTTCAGGGTGATTTATAAAATGTTCCCTGATGGAAGCTGTCATTGCCAGTCTTAAATCCGTGTCTATGTTTATTTTGCAAACGGCCATAGATGCGGCTTTTCTCAGCATCTCTTCCGGAACTCCCATGGCCCCTGCTATATTTCCGCCGAATTCATTGCATTTTGTAACGAATTCCTGCGGAACCGATGATGCTCCGTGAAGTACTATGGGAAATCCGGGAACCAGCTTTGATATTTTCTCAAGCCTTTCAAAATCAAGCTTGGCTTCGCCTTTGAATTTGTATGCTCCGTGGCTTGTGCCTATGGCAATGGCCAAAGAATCAACGCCGGTTTTGGCAACGAATTCCGCAACCTGATCCGGGTCAGTATAGGTTGCATCCTTTGCCGAAACATTTACTGCATCCTCAACGCCGGCCAGTTTACCCAATTCTCCTTCAACTACTACTCCTCTTTCGTGGGCGTAATCCACCACTTCTTTTGTAAGTCTTATGTTTTCTTCAAAGGGATGCTTGGAACCGTCTATCATGACAGAAGTAAACCCGCTGTCAACACAAGCCTTGCATATTTCAAAATCATCACCGTGATCAAGGTGAAGAACTATGGGAAGGTTTGAATCCTCTATTGCAGCCTCGACAAGCTTTCTCAAATATATTGGGCTTGCATATTTCCTTGCTCCGGCTGAAACCTGAAGGATTACAGGTGCCTGCTCCTCTTTTGCCGCATTTATAATTCCCTGGACGATTTCCATATTATTGACATTGAAAGCACCTATGGCATATCCGCCTTCATAGGCCTTTTTTAACATATCTGTTGAAGTAACAAGAGCCATTATATCACTCCTTTAATAAATTTAGGCATTATGATTTATATTTGACAAAGCATCCAATTAAAACCTCAGCTAATTTTAATTATAGATTGGGTTATTTATATTATCAATAAAAAGTGCCATATAATTTTTTTAAAACACATTTTTAAGATTGAATACTTCTTTTTCAAGTATGTGCTCTACCATAAAATCAAGAGTTTCAAGTTCGGCCAAAGATAATGGCTTGTTCTTTGTTTCTATATATTTTCCTGCCTTTTTAAGAGACATTTCGATGTTGTCAATTTCAAAGTGGTCAATCAATAAGGTCCAAACATTTTCAATATCCTCCCAAGCCTCTTCGAAATCCTTGATTTTTTCAGAAGCTTCCTCCCATTTATCTAAAGTTACAAGCTCAATTATATTATCTACTCTTTTGGACAAGGTTTCTGATGTGGTTTTATATAAATGCAGGGAGTATATAGCGGTGCATGAAATGGCAATGATTATAGCAACAGCAAGCAAGATTTTTTTCATATGTATTTCACCTGTTTCTCACGAAATCTTTAATCTGGAAGAAGAATTGCCCCGAGGAATCCAGCCCTGCAAAGAAAACTTCCTTGAAACTGTTTACTCCCTTTTGGCTTAGAATTTTTGAGATATCCTTTTCACTGAGCCTGGCAATTTTAAGGTTCTCTTTTATAAGTACTCCATCAATTATTATGGTTATGGGTATTTTTTCCTGCGTGACATTAAGCTTTAGATCTTTTGGGGTGGCAGGACGCTTGGAAGACTTTGGGATAACGCTTAACTGGCCTTCGGTTTCAAGTATTGCAAATTCCACATCCTTTATATCGGGATACCCTTTTACTCTCAGCTGCTCCAAAAGGTCGTTTATATTGAAATAAAGCTTGGAAAGCTCTTTTTCCATTATATTGCCGTCTTCAATAAGTATGCTGGGTTTACCGCATATTATGCCTCTGGCTTTTTCACTTTTAAGTGTGATAAAAGATAGCAAAATCTGGGCCGTCATGAGAATGAATATTGGGATAATACCGTTAATCAAAGGTATTCCCGTATCTTGCATAGGGACTGCCGCCAGCTCGGAAATTAGAATGGTAATTACCAGTTCGAAGGGCTGGAGCTGCCCAAGTTGTCTTTTTCCCATGATTCTCATGACAATAAGTATTATTGCATACAGTATTATTGTCCTTACAATCACGATTATCATTTTATCACCTTCCCTCATTTGCACTTTTAATTTATCCATACAGCATCAATAATATGCGGAAAATAGATGATATAAGCTTTTAAAACTCCATGTATTGGATAGAATGAGTATAATAGATGTAAAGTCAGAGCTTCTTAATTGATTTCATGCATGATAAGTGTAAATTATTTGTAATTTCTTTTATGAGGGCCATATATATGTTAAAATGTTATTATGACTTTTATTACACCGTCCTTGCTTGTATAAAGGAGATATGACGCCATGAGATACAGATTTGAAAAGTTTGAACGCAAATATAATTTTCAACTTCCTGATTCATACAGGCTGCTTGTTACTGAACTGGGCGATGGATATGCCGTAGGAAACTGCGAATTCTTTCCCACGTCGGATTTTATAGATAATAATCTCAGATTGGGAGGGGCGATGGAAGTAGGCTTGTTTCCCTTCGGAGGTCTTGGCAACGGGGACTGCTTTTGCTTTTTGAAATACGGCGAAAACCCCGATGAATACTATATAGCGCTGTGGCTTCACGAGACCTATAATTATGTAATTCTTAACTCGACTTTTGATAATTTTATATATAATTGCGTTATACAGGAATACAAGGCATTGCTGTATCCCCAAGAATATATGGCCGAAGGCACCAGAGAAGAATACGAGGAGTGTATAGAAAAGATAAACAGCGTATCATCTCTTATGGATTTTGATATATCGGCAATAGAAAAGGCAAAAAACGAAGAAGATTTAAACGAGCTTATAATAAAAAGGGATCCTTATGCTGTGCAGCTTTTGTGCATGAGAGCCCGTAAAATTTTAGAGGTGGGCAATATTGCAGGTGAAAAATATCTAAACAGAGCTATGTATTTTTCTCCTAACTATACAGCTCCCTACTATATAATGGGAAAATATCTTTTAAATAAAGATAAAAAAGAAGGGATAAATCTATTGTTCAAGGCGGCACAAACCCCCGTTGCGGCTTCGGGCTACAGCTACTGGGACGAAGATGATGCCGGTATACCAAAGAGCGTTTTAGAAGAGATATTCAATATCATTCTTGAAAATGAGTCTTTGCTATCGGAAGAACAAAAAAAATCACCTTTTATGGATTTCATAAGGCAGCAAAGGCCTTATGATTCTTCCTTCAGATTTGTACTGGTTGAAAAATATATAAGGGACGGAAACTATATGGATTCCATAAAGGAATTAAACAACGTACTGGTTTTGACAGGAGATTATAAACTGAAGATAAAAATTCTTGAAATGCTTATACCATTGTATGAAAAAGCCGGGTTGGTATGGGCATCGGGAATATGCAGGCGGGATATAAAATATTTAAAAGGCTTGAAATGATTTTTATTTTCGGGAGGATAACATGAAGAAGAAAAATAGAACCGGTAAGCTTAGCTTGGTTATCCTTGGCATTGTAACTGTAATATTTTTGGTTTTAGCAAACAAAGGCATTGACATTAAATATGTCGTAAGTAACGGAAGCATAAATATAAGCTGGTTTGGCGAAACTAAAATTCCTATTAAGGATATAGTAGAAATAAGGCTTTTAGATGAACTGCCTCAAATGGAGAAGGTTAAGGGTGTGGAGTTTTTTAATTTAAGGCAGGGCACTTTTTTTATTGAAGGAATAGGAAAGGTCAAAGTGTATTCACCGGATATCAGAAAAAAGATGGTGCTTATAAAGACTCCTGTTATGACCTATGGTGTGACTCCGGAGAATGCTAAAGAATTTATAAGCTATATAGATATGAACTAAAGAATAAAAAATCTTGCAGTAAAGGATTGATTTGCGTGGATAAAGTCAAAGTGGAATTTAACAGCGGATTATCTGGGGAATATGCAAAGGGAACAAGGCTAAAAGACATAGCTAAAAACTACAAGGTGCAATATGAGACGGGAATTATCGCAGCAAAGGTAAATAACGAGATATTGGAATTGAATGATGAACTTAACGAGGACTGCAAGGTGGAGTTTTTAACTCTTGCCTCCTATGAAGCCAGGAGGATATATGCCCGGGGATTGACCTTTGTTCTTATAAGGGCTGCACAGGAGATATTTCCCGACTGCAAGGTATCCATTGAGCATTCTATAAACAAGGGGCTGTACGGAGAAATTCACAAGGACAAAGAACTAAGCCTAGAAGATGTATTGGCAATAGAACGCAGGATGCAGGAGATAGTTGAAAGTGATGAACCCTTTGAGAAAAGCCGGATTTCAATGGGTGAAGCCATAAATTTGTTTAAAAAATCCGGTCAGGATGATAAAGTAAGGCTTTTTAAATACTGGAAGCAGGACCATATCAATCTGTACAAATGCGGATGGCTGTATGATTATTTTTATGGAAGAATGGTGCCCTCTGCCGGATATCTTAAAAAATTTGAGCTTAAATTTTATAAGCCGGGGTTTGTATTAAGCTATCCCGAGACCTATTCTCCCGATGAATTGCCTGTATATATTGAGCAAAAAAAGCTCTTCAACGTTTTTCGTGAAACTGAAGAATGGGCAAAGATAATAGGT
This sequence comes from Oxobacter pfennigii, assembly GCF_001317355.1. NCBI lineage: Bacteria > Bacillati > Bacillota > Clostridia > Eubacteriales > Clostridiaceae > Oxobacter > Oxobacter pfennigii. Next base: position 149,668 of record NZ_LKET01000026.1, on the reverse strand, counting down.
GTGTCAGATGTCGGAGAATTAAATGAAAAGGAAGAGTCAGGCGATATTGAGGATATAATAAGAATTGCTGAAGCTCTTCATGAAAAGAAAATAGCAAATATAGCCGACATGATTGCCGACTTTAAGGATAAGATTAAAATAGTTTTGATAGCCGGGCCCTCCTCGTCAGGTAAAACTACATTTACCAAAAGATTGAGCATTCAGCTCAGGGTAAATGGATTAAAACCATATGCAATATCCTTAGATGATTACTTCTTAAACAGGGAAGATACACCTAAGGATGAAAACGGTGATTATGATTTTGAGACCATTTACGCTCTAGATTTGAATCTTTTAAATGACCACCTACAAAGACTTCTTAACGGCGAAGAAATCATGATTCCCACCTTTAATTTTATAACCGGGCAAAGGGAATACAAAGGCAACACATTAAAGCTTACTGACGGGATGATACTTTTAGCCGAGGGAATTCACGGCTTAAATGAAATGCTGACCAGCAAAATCAATCCCGAAAATAAATTCAAGATATATATAAGTGCGTTAACCCAGCTTAATATCGACAATCACAACAGGATTCCCACAACGGATGTCAGAATTTTAAGAAGAATAATAAGGGATAACAGAACCAGAGGCAGGGATGCGGAAAGCACCATTTTAGGATGGCCTTCTGTAAGAAAGGGGGAAGATATTAATATATTCCCCTTCCAGGAGGAAGCAGATATCATGTTTAACTCTACCCTTTTATATGAGATGGGCGTGCTTAAAAATTATGCAGAGCCCCTGTTAAAAAAGATAGGCAAAGAAAGCAGAGCCTATTCGGAAGCAAGAAGGCTGTTGAAGTTTTTGGAATACTTCCTTCCTGTAGACGATACAAACGTGCCAAACAATTCGATAATAAGGGAATTCACCGGTAAAAGCAGTTTTTATAACGAATAAACAATTTATAAGTTTAATAATAAGAAGGGCGTAAAGAAATATTATAGTTTCGACGCCCTCTTTTTAATTTAATAATTTGTAAGTTTTCTGATTGTGTGCTTATCCGCTATTTATACTGCATTTTGAAACCGAACAACACGATTCCTTCCCTGCATTTTCGCCATATAAAGAGCGTTATCACTTATTTTATAGAGCATATCAACATTTGTTTTCGAATCCGGAGTAAGAGTGACTGCTCCTATACTTATGGTATATTTTATTTCAGGATTGATGCTGACTGGTGTATTTTCGATTGTTTTTCTTAATCTTTCTGCGACTTCAATAGAATCTTTTTCATTTGTACCTGGGAGTAATATGGCGAATTCTTCACCACCGTACCTTCCGAATAAATCATAAACTCTTAATTGTGCCTTGATGGCACCAGCAAACTCCTTTAAGACAATATCTCCTATATAATGCCCATATACGTCATTAATCCTTTTGAAATTATCAATATCTATAAGCAAATATGAGATTTGTTCTTTTTTTCTTGCAAACAGCGAAATAAATTCTTTTGCGCGCAATATAAATGTCCTTCGATTAAATATATCAGTTAATTCATCAAGTGACGCAGCTTTAACCAGTTCAACATCCAGCTTTTCTTTTGCTAAAAGAATGAATCCTATACTTCCCACGAGCATTACAAGATACAGCAGAAGAAAGGAGCCGGTATTGAAAATATTTGTTGACCATAGTGTCATATCATGCGCCGAGGTTAATGCCATATAGGCCCTGAAAAGGAAGGAAACCATTGTAATACTGTAAAAAGAAGCTATTACTTTTTGCAATACTGATGGATTTTTATGCCTAAAAAGCTTATATGCTGGAAATGAAATTAATATAACTGTAATTGTGGAGGCAAATACGATCCTGATATTTTCTGGAGTACTGTATATTGTTATAGCATTAAAAGTAGCAATACAAATTAAAATCAGGATATTATAATTTCTTTTTATAGCTTTATTATAACTGTTTACCAAAGTTAAAAAAGCAATTAGTTCCAATGCTGCACCGATAAATAATATAGAATTCGATATAGATATCCAAATAATATAAGGGATAGCATCTTTAAAACCAAGCATAATCCATGCAACCGATTGAAATAATTTAGACAATAAAAATATATTAACTGATTTCTCTTTGTTATGCCGGACTGTATATGAGATTATAAGTATGCCTGTTAAAATATGCCCTAAAACAAGAACAATTAAGAGAGTTCCCATATCTATATTAAAAACATTCATCTGCATTCCTCTTTCAAGTAGCTGTTCGTAGTATTTTATAGTTTTCCCATCACCACATTGTTTTAATTTTAGTACGATGCCGCTGAAAAATCAACAATGCATAGAATAAAATGATTTGATAATATAAAACTTTGCATATTTCATCATGGATGTGAGGGAAACTACTAGTGAAGTTTATGAAAGGAGTATGATTTTAAATGAGTGAAACCATATTGGAAAAAACCGAAGGACGCGTAAGCTATCATGATTCAGTGGAAGAAATGCTAAAAAGAATAAGAGAAGATGGTATGTCCAATGTATTTGACAGGTGGATGCATCAGGAAAAAATACGCTGCAAATTCTGTCTTCAGGGCCTAAGCTGTCAGCTATGTTCCCATGGACCTTGCAGGATCAATGATAAAGGACAGCCGGAAAAGGGTGTGTGTGGAATAGGGCCAGATGCGATGGCAATGAGGACATTGCTTCTTCATAATATTATGGGAGCGGGTACATACAGTCATCATGCTTATGAAGCATACAGGACTTTGCGGGCTACAGGTGAAGGAAAAACTCCCTTTACAATTAAGGATGCAAACAAGCTTAAATGGATGTGTGAACAGCTAAAAATAAATACAAACCAGGATATAAATAAGATGGCTGTTGACCTGGCAAACCTTCTGGAAGAACAACTGCATGTGGGAACAGATAAACCTAATATAATGGTGGAAACATTTGCTCCCAGGAAAAGAAAAAAGGTATGGAGGGATATAAATATTTACCCTGCCGGTGTTAACCATGAAGAACAAAATTCCGTTGCAAGCTGTCTTACAAACGTGGATGGGGACTATGCATCATTGGCCTTAAAAGCTCTCAGGCTGGGAATCGCAACAATATATAATGCCCAAATAGGCCTTGAAATGGTTCAGGATATATTATTCGGCACGCCAAAACCTCATGAGGTAAATGTAGACTTAGGTATCATGGATCCGGGTTATGTTAATATTGCCTTTAACGGCCACCAGCCCTGGGCAGGAGTGGCAACAATACAAAAAGCTAAATCTAAGCAGGTGCAGGATAAGGCAAAGGCAGCCGGAGCTAAAGGTTTAAGAATAGTTGGTTCAATAGAGACAGGACAGGAACTTCTTCAGAGGTTTGAAGTAGACGATGTATTTGTGGGTCTGATGGGGAACTGGTTGGCTATAGAACCATTTTTAGCTACAGGTACGGTGGATGTAATGGCAATGGAGGAAAATTGTTCACCTCCGGCTATAGATATGTATGCGGAAAAATATCAGATAACTCTAGTCAGTGTAAGCACCATAATCGGAATACCCGGGCTGCAGCATAAAATCCCCTACAATCCTGAAGAAGCAGATGAAATGGCCGACAAATTGATTGACCTGGCAATAGAGAATTTCAAAAAACGGACGGGAAACATCAAGCCGATGGTGCCAAAGATTACTCAAAAGGCTGTAGCAGGATTTTCTACCGAGGCAGTACTGGAGGCTCTGGGGAATAAACTGGACCCTCTTGTTGACGTAATAGCAGCAGGAAAAATAAAAGGCGTTGTGGCGCTGGCCAATTGTTCATCCTTAAGAAATGGTCCCCAGGACTGGAATACGGTGAACCTCACCAAAGAGTTAATAAAAAGAGATATATTGGTAGTCGCGGGAGGCTGTGGAAACCATGCTTTGGAGGTTGCAGGACTTTGCAATCTGGAAGCGGCAGATATGGCGGGGAAAGGGCTGCAGGAAATATGCAGTGCATTAAAAATACCGCCTGTCTTAAGTTTTGGGACTTGTACCGATACGGGCAGGATCTCAATGCTGGTAACTGCCCTGGCAGACCACCTGGATGTGGATGTACCGGATTTGCCCATAGCTGTCACCGCGCCGGAGTGGATGGAACAAAAAGCAACCATTGACGGTGTATTCGCAGTAGCATACGGGGCATATACCCATCTGTCACCAACACCATTCATTACAGGCGCTCCAAATCTTGTGAAATTGCTGACACAGGATGTAGAAGAGCTTACGGGAGGAAAGGTAGCCTTAGGAGATGAGCCGGTTCAGGCAGCTAAGGATATTGAAGAGCATATCTTATCAAAACGGAAAGCTTTGGGATTAACATAATTAAGGGATTATAGGATTTAAGAGCATCGTCAAAATATGATTTTGTCAATGCTCTTTGTTTTTTATATAACAAACTCTTATGCTGCATAAATAAATTGTATCACTATATTAATGTAATAATTGATATTATTATATTGTTAAATATATTACAACTTATTAATTAAATTACAAGGGGGTACGAGAATGCAGATGGAAAAGCAGATTTCCAGAAAAGATTTTGTTAAAGGAGTAGGTAAAACATTAGCAGGTGCAGCAGTTGCAGGTACATTAGGACCTTTACTGGCAGGATGTGCTCCAACTTCAACGGCAGCTGATACAACAGAAAAGCCACAGTGGCCGTTCCCATATAAAAAAGTAGATGTGGACAAGGCGGCTGAAAGAGCGTTTCATGCTTATAAAGAAAAGGGCGGGTGAGGTATCGGAGTATCCGAAGGGTTCTTCGGAACGTTGGCAGAAGAAGTTGGATATCCTTTTAATCAGATTCCAACCGAAGCCTTTATAAGTGCAGCAGGCGGCTATGGGGCAGGTACTCTTTGCGGTACTTTAGGAGTAGGTGCAGCCTGTATCGGTACGGTATGCGATAAAGAAACATCCAACAAACTGCTGTCGGAATTATTGAAATGGTATAAAAAAGAAGAATTCCCAAGTTATCAGCCTGAAAATCTCAACCTCCCTAAGACTGTGGCAGATTCTTATCTATGTGAAGATTCTGTGGGCAATTTCATGGCAGCCAGCGGATATGCCTATAATGATCCTGAAAGAAAAAGCCGCTGTGCAGGCGTTGCCGCAGAAGTAACAAAAAAGATTTTTGAAATGCTCAATGAACAAATGGGATAGTGTATATTTATTTAAAGATAGCATGATGAGAGGAGTCAAGAAATGAAAAGAACTTTTTCTTTAACAATGGCAATGCTTCTGGTAACTGCTCTTTTGGCAGGATGCGGCGGGAGCAAAAGCCCAGCTTATAAGGACGGTACTTATGAAGGGGAAGGCGACGGAAAAGAAACCATAAAGGTATCTGTAGAAGTTTCTGGCGGCAAAATAGCAAAGATAGATGTTACAGAACATGAAGAGACCGAAGGAATTGCAGATGCTGCATTGGAACAAATTCCTGCAGCTATAGTTGAAAAGAATTCAACAGAAGTAGAGACAGTTTCAGGTGCTACCATGACCAGTAACGGTATCATAGAAGCCGTGAATAAGGCATTGGAGAATGCAAAATAATTCTTCTATCTATAAAAGTAATAAGTCCCGGGAGTAAAATCCCGGGACTTATTACTTTATTTTAAATTTAGAAGATAGAGGATATCATTTGTGTCTATTATATCAATAATCTAAGTTTTATCATAAAATGATTTGGTAATACTGTATAAGACATTGTTATATTAAAAACCCGGGATTAATGGAATCCCGGGTTTTTAATATAGACTTATTTGTATGAGAAAATGCAGCTATCAAACCATGTCTTTACGAAGAAAAGCAGAGATTTTGGAACCGTAGAACAGTACACCCTTATGTTGATTCATTAAATGTACAAGGGAATTAAAACTATCTTGTGCATCAAGATTTAATACATAGGGACATATACCTACTATAGGAATTTTTTCAATGGATTTGGCAAGTGAATTTTCAAACTCCTGTAATTTATTAAAATCTCCGCAGCAAAGTAAATCGGGTGAGCCTGAGCCCCATGTGACCTTATAGCCCATGGACAAAGACTTATAAGCTTCACTCTGCCAGATTTCTACCGGTCCTTGTATACCTTTTTTCCTGAATGCATCAGCCAAGTCGGCAATTACAAGCTTATCCTGCCTCTCCAAATCCTCCACGTGAATCCCTCTTAAGGTAAGCTCTTTTCTCACTTCATCCTGATTTTGCCACCAGCAGCCTTTAAAAAGCCTTTGGCCTTTATTTAAGCCTTTTTTAAAGAATTCCACCTCAATATCCAAAACTTCAGACTGGCTGGATGTTAAAACCATAACATGGTCTCCTTGTATATTTAATTTTTCAATATAGGATTGTTCCGGATGATGTATGCTGTCATTTAATCTTTCCTCCAGCGCTTCCCGTTTAATCCGCCATTCCTTACCTATTTTAACACCGGGAAACTTTCCGGCTCTTAACCATCTGTATATGGTATTTGGTGTGGTGCGCAGTATATCGGCAACCTCATCTACGGTTAACAGTTCCTTATCCATTCTATAGCTCCTTTGATTGTATTTAAACAAGTTAATGACAATATCATACTTTATAATACTTTGCAATTATATAACTATTCTATTCTAATTTGTAATAACCTTTCAACTAATACCTTATATTATAATAGAATATAGCAAAATATAATACAATATTATCCGTTTACACACAATGGAGCCTATGAACCTTACTTTATTTAATCCATGGTTGACAAATATTTTCTATGCCTTTAATATTCTCCGTATTTAAATACCGCTTCTGTCATGGCTTTTACATTTTCAATTTTTGCAGGACCTATGGCATTGAAGGGCAGTGTGAATATAAAGCCTTTGGCTGGCTTTATTTCATCTAAAATCAGTTTTATGCGGGAGTCTACTTCTTCAGGAGTTCCGCCAATAAGAAGTGATGGTGAAATTCCTCCTGCAACACATGTATGTTCCCCTATTACTTTCTTTGCTTTTATTACATCTGTCCTGTCAAACCATGCAATTGCCTTACCTTCTGGCAACTCTAAAATTGTATCCAGAAGATGATCGTGTTCACCTTGAAAGGATAACAAAGGGGTAAAGCCCTCCTTGATAAGCTCTTCTGCTATATATTTAATGTAAGGCCAGTGAAATTCCTTGAATTGCTTATTAGATAAGAAGCTATTGTACCAGACAGGCAAAAAAACTCTTTTGGACCCGGTCAGATCATATGACAATTGTCCTGTAGCTTTTCCAACAGCTGCAAAAACAGGTGCAAGTTCTTCACAAAGTTTTTTAATTTTAGTTGGGTAACGCCGGATATCGAAAAGGACTTTATCAAAATTTCTTACAAACGAGCCAATGAAATCAAGGGGATTTGGCGCAAGAGCCATATACCAGGGAGGACAGTTAACCTCTTTCATTCTTTTTGTAAATTCAACTACATTGTTTAATGAGGGGCCAAGCTGCAAACCTAAATTGATAAGTGCAGCGTTTGACTCACTGCTTCCGGGCTTATTAAGGCTTCTGTAAACTCTGGGTACGACTATGTCAGAAAGGAATTGGAGAGGGTTGACTATAAATTCATCATATTCTTCCGGACTGATGACAGTATCTTTAATCAAAAAATGGGATTCGCCGTCTTTAGGAAGTTCTCGGCCCGGATGGGAAGCATATATATCTTTTAGTATGTCATGGGCAAAACCGCCGCCCATTACGGAAGCTATGGCCACATTGATTGCTAGTTTTGGATCAGATGCTGCCAAAGATAAGCCCAGGGTCACTGTTTCAAAGGATCTGAGAAAACAAGCTGCATCCCAGTTAAAGTCCAATGCAAACTTTGCGGCAGCTTCCTTATATTTTTCAGTATCATAAAACATGGTATCGTAGGATAAATTTGAATATTTGGCAGAAAAATACAATGTGGCTACTGCAATAGGCACGCGGTCGACTTTTTCAAATTTTACACATTTGTCCAGTCTTTTGAGTTTATCATTATAACTATCCAATAGCTGATTTGTCATATTGAAACTCCTTCATAATTTATTATACAATAACATACAGTGCGCACTGGTATTGTACTATTATATTTATAATTGTATTATAATGTATAATACAATTCAATACAAATTTTTTTTTATCAATTTTATACCAGCGTATCAAATACTATTTATGTAAAAAAAACTGACTTCGATGTTTAATCGAAGTCAGTTTTATAGAAGGAGAGCTATGTTTTAAGAATTGTCTTTATCGTTGGATTCAACCGGCTTTTGTTCTTCGCTTTTTACAACAGGATAACCTTTGTTGAGCCATCCTGCCGGAGCATTGCTGGGCATTCCCATTCCGGCATTCAAGGAAACTGCGTCATACCCTAATAATCTTAGTATTGCAACTGTTTGTCCGGCTGTTTGGCCTGTGTAGCAGTAAACGATTATCTTTTTATCCTTTGGAAGAGTATTGAATTTTTGCTGCATGCCCTTTGCAAAAGGAATATTTACTGCGCCTTCAATATGTCCGTTGGCATAATCCTCTGCTTTTCTTACAGAGAGGAAAATCACGCTGGTATCTTTATCATCTACTAATTTTTTAGCATCATCTTCGCTGATTTTATAATTTTTATACCTTGCATCTGTGATTTCAGTCAGCCCTTTATAGTATTTATCAATGGCTGCCTTTATCTCGGGATTAACCTCAGTAGTTATATCAGTCAATGGATTTGCGGTTGTTTCAGTCACGTCAGCCACGCCTTCAACCTTCGATATTCCAAGATCCCAGCCAAGGTTGACGGATTTTGCATCAAAGCCTGCAACATTAAGCAAAGCTACTGTCTGACCAGCAGTTTGTCCGGTATAGCAATAGACCATTATAGGCTTATCCTTGGGAAGCTTGGTCAGGTTATCGCTTATGGCAGTTCCCCATGGCAGGTTTACAGCCCCTTTGATATGCCCTTTTTCATAAACATCAGCTTGTCTGATATCTAATATAAACATAGGCTCATTTGCTTTTACCTTTGCCACAAAGTCCTTTTCGGGTATTTTATATGTATCCGACCCCATGTTTGCAAAATATGCATTTGCGGCATCGGCTACGACATCGGTTTTTGTGGGTTCGGCGGCTTTTGTCGGTTCCGTGGCTTTTGTCGGCTGTGAATTTGACGGCTGATTATTGGAAGTACAACCGGCTAAGATCCCTAAAAAAACCGTAAGTGTAAGTACAACTGACAATAGTTTGCAGTGGCGCTTTGAACTCATTTATATTCCTCCTTTTAAATGTTGTGTTATAATTTTCACACAAATTAATTATAACAGTTATGGCGGTATCGGCGTAAAATGATTTGATTATGCTGTATAAGAATATTTAATATATTTATCAAAAATACTATGGCAAATATGCAGCAAATTTAACTTACTCATAAAACACCAAGAGATTTGTATGATATAATTATTTCTAATGGCGAAGCCATTTGAAATCATTTGAAATCATTTGACATGAATGCACAATAAAATTCATGATGTAATTACTCAGGTTCATATTAGCAACGAGGTGTTCCATGATTAATTATATAGATAAAGATAAGAAATACACACTGTATTTTTTTATTGTCATATATATATCGATAAATCTTATGTATCTTAAAAGGTTTCCTTTTGTCCATTCGGATGAACCGTGGCTCAGCGGTCTGGCCAGAAATATGTCGGAAAGTACTTCTTTTTCGGTAACCGAAGCCTTCTTTGATTTGTATATAAGAAACCCTCATGCAATAAAAATTTTCTTTCATAGCATGCAGATTTTATTTATGAAAATATTCGGCTATGGCATACAGAGTTTCAGATTATTGTCTTTCCTTTTTGGATTGCTGGTGCTATATTACCAGTACAAATTGGCCGAGTTTATATTCCGGTGCCAAAAAAAAGCATACTTAGCAGTATTGTTTTTAGCTCTGGATGTGCAGTTTATATACGCCTCTCATTTTGCAAGGCAGGAAATTATAGTATTGTTTGTACTGATTTACGGCCTTTATTACTACATAAAAAATATTGAAAATCATAAATCAAAGCATGATGTCTTAATTGGGACAATCATAGGATTGAGTATTGGTCTTCATCCTAACAGCTTTGTTATATCTCTTCCCTTTGGGATTATTTATCTTTATGATATTTTTGTTTGTAAAAGGCTTAAGATAAAAAATTTTCTAATTTATGTTGTGATCGTATCTGTTTTTGCAGCTCTTTTTATTTTACTTAGCCTGAGCTTTGATACTGGCTTCTTTTCAAATTATGCCGCGTATGGTGAACAGTTTGATATTTTAGCTCCGGTAACCTCAAAATTTATGGAAGTCAAGGAGTTCTACCTTAAGCTTTTTTACGGCATAAGCGGTACCTATTATACTCCCAATATCAGAATTCAGTTTTTTATCTTTCCCGTGGCTTTGGTTGCTTCCCTTTATAAAATATGGAGAAATAAAAAAAGCCATGATAATCAAAAGATAGCTGCAATAATACTGTCTATAATTGCTGTTAATGCAGGTATAATTCTTATAGGCCGGTATAATCAAACAAGCATAGTACTAATTTTCCCATTATTTTATATACTTGCCGTTAATGCTTTATGGTCGTTGAGGAGATATTATTATAAAAGGGCTGCAGCATCAATTCTGGCGACAGTATTGTGTGGGTTTACGATATATAACGCTCTGCCTTATATAAACAGCAGCTATGATAACTACCTTAAGGAAATTTCTAAAGCAGTGAAAAAAGATGATAAGGTTCTGGCAAATCTGAATGCGGAATATTATTTTGAAAACGGAAAAATATTTGATTACCGCAACCTGGCTTTTCTTAAAGAAAACAATATGAATTTTGAAGATTACATATATAGCCGCGAAATCAAATACATTGTATATCCCGAAGAGATGGACTTTATATATAATCAAAGGCCTAAATGGGACGGTTTATACGGGGAGCTTTACTATTATGAGGATATGCAGGAATTTATAAAGAATAGCTGTACCCTTGTTTATGAGTTTTCAGACAGGGTATATGGCATGAGGATTGCAAGGTATATAAATACAAGGGATTGGAGCATAAAAATATACAGGGTGGATCATCCACCCCTGTCTAAGCTTTGATTAAACTGTATACATCCTGCCACAAAGAACCGAATCCGGCACAGGAGGGAGTTCTTGGCCAATCAAGGCTATTAGTCAGTATCTTTTTTATGCACCTCCTATTTCCATCCATGATTATAATACGGCTGGAAAGTATAATTGCTTCCTGAATGTCATGGGTGACAAAGAGCATGGTAATTTTAGTCTCCTGCCAAATTTTGTAAATCGTTTGCTGAAGTATCTCCTTTGTTTGGGCATCCAGGCTTCCGAAGGGTTCATCCAAAAGCAGCATTTTTGAATCAGACGCCAGAGCTCTTGCCAGAGCCGCCCGCTGCTTCATTCCGCCTGATAATTGGTGGGGAAAGTAGTCTTCATATCCGTTGAGGTTAACGCTGTTTATCAATTTCATAGCGGTTTCCCTTAAGGCATCATCTTTTTTGTTCTTGGCATTTATTTTCATAGGGAATATAATATTCTGAAGCACCGTTTTCCAGGGAAATAGCTGGTCGAAATCCTGAAAAACCATAATTCTCTCGCGGCCTGGGCCCCTGATTTTCTCACCATCAAAATATATATGCCCGCTATCAGGCTTTTCAAAGCCGGCAATTAGCCTTAAGAATGTCGATTTTCCGCAGCCGGAAGGGCCTAATATGCATACAAATTCCCCTTCATTGACATTCAAGGATATATTATTTAATATATTTACGGTTTCATAAGACTTTGTCAAATTCTCTATCTTGAGCTTGGCAGGCGTTTTTTCTACAATTATATTCATCAAAGCGTCATTCCCCACCTTTTCACCGTTATATTTTCTATCCTGTCAAATATAAGGTCTTCAACCACAATACCAATTGCAATGATTACAATCAAACCTGCATACATACCCGGTGTGTTCATAAATACACGGTTTTTAAAAATATACCATCCCAAGCCGCCCATACCTTGTGCTGCTCCGAAAACCATCTCTGCGCTCAAAAGTGCCCTCCAGGCCCTGGACCAGCCTATCTTTGTACCGGTAATTAAATAGGGCAACGATGCAGGTATCATTATGGAGCTTATTATACCCATCGGCTTTAGACCGTAGCTTTCGCCAATTTCCTTATATATTTTTGGGATAGATTTAAATCCGGCTAAAATGTTTAAAATCATAGGCCAAATAACCGAATGAACTATTATAACTAAAATAGAAGCGGTACCTGTACCCGCCCAAAGAATTATTATAGGGAGTAAAGCTATACCGGGGAGGGGGTCGGCTATGGAGATAAAAGTATCAATGAGTCCTCTGAAAGTATCCGATAACATGGATAATGTTGCTAAGACGAATGCCAGTACTATTCCTAATATAAGGCCTTCCAAAATTAATATTAAAGACAAAAGAGTCTGACCTGCCATTTCTCCATTTATAAAGGAAATATATAAGGCTTTCAGAACCTGCAAGGCTGACGGCAAGATAAGCGGAGAGAAAATTCCTGTTAAAGAAATACCCTGCCATATGATAAGTATTATTGCTATCCATATTAATCTTGGTATGATTTTGTTCTCTGCAAATTTAATTTTCATGTTCAACATCTTCCTGGAAAATATCCCTTTCATTGGTTATATCCCTTGATATATATCCGTTTTTTTTCATAAAGCCCGCAAACTTTTTTGTGCCTTCAACATTCAGGCCATATTCAACGCCTTCCATATGGAGATACTCAAGAATATCCTCTTCTGGCATATCATAGACTTGGGAGAGGATATGGGCTGCTTCCTCAGGGTTATCATTTATAAAATCAGCGGATTCCTTTATTGATGCAATGAAGCCTTCGTAAAGCTCTGGGCTGTTATCATAAAATTTGTCCGTGGTTACACCCACAATAAAAGTAAAGTCTCCTTCCATTACGTCGTTTCCTTTTAGTATTTCATGGACGCCCGGTTCTTCAAGCTCCATGGATAAATAAGGAGGAGCGGTAAAATGTGCCGTCACATCTCCGCGGGTTAACAGAGCATTCATACCGTCAGGATGGGAAAGAGTAATTATTTGTCCTTCAAATTTCCGGGGGTTATCGAACCCCTTTCCACAGGCCATGGCTAGCAATATATCCTGAACGCTTCCGGGCTGGGGCATTGCAATTCTGTCCTCTTTTGTAAAATCCCTTATGGATTTTATATTTTCCTTCCAGGTCACAAGGCTGACAGGACTTTTGGATAATCCGCAGCATATTTTCCACTCCATGCCTTTATCCCAGCCTATTAAAAAAGGAGGAATTGCCATAAAACCCGCATCTAAGTCACCTGACAGCATGGCTTCACGTATGGCGGCAGTATTACCCAACTGCTTCCATTCTATTTCTACGCCGGGCAAATTCTTTTCAAGTATTTTTTGCTGTTTCATAATTTCTAGGGGGGCATAAGCCAGTCCAAACTGTATGGCAATTTGAATTCTTTCCTGGTTGTCCTTTCGGCCCTGCATTTTTGTACAGCCAAATAATATGGGCGGCAAAACCAATACAATAATTAAAAGTATAAAACCTCTTTTATCAAGCAGTATTTTTTTCAAAGTTTGTCCCTCTTTTCTAAAACTTTATAACCATATCATTACCTGAATCATCGAGAATTTTAAGATGCTTGAAGGCGTTGTCTATATTCATCTTTAAAATTTCCTTACTTTCCCCTTGGATTATCATATATCCAGCCCTTTGAGTTGCGTTTATTATTTCACCTATTGTACTTCCAACCTGGACATTATATTTTGCATAAGAAACTCCGGCAAGGCTCTTTATGTATTCAATGGGAGTAATGGATTTGACTGTACCTGGTTTTACGAAAATCATTTGAACAGAAGCGCATTTATTGTTTTTTCTTACATCATATTTTTCAAGGCTTGTATAATCAACCTGAATGCCCAGTGAATAATTCAATACCATGTCTAAAATATCCACTTCCGTAAGGAGAGGGATCAATTCATCCTCATAAGCGCCGCCTATCCTGCAGGCAATTTCATTAACTTTAATTCCATCATTGCCGCAAAGCATTTGAAAATAAATAGGACCGTTATGAATATTAAAGCTTTTAACAATTTTTTCAGTCAAATTCAGAATCTCTTCATAATGCAATTCATTTTGTATTGAAGGGAAATTATGGGCAATACATATGCCTATGTGAGGATAATTATTATATGTTATTCTGTCTGTCACCGTAAGAACATGAACCGCATCATTCAAAACCCATCCGCTTATAGTTATTTCTTGATGTTTATAGTATTCTTCCACTAAAATTTCCTTTTCTCTGGAATAGCTTAAAACATCATTTATATTCTTTCTTATATCATCAGCTGAATGAAGCTTGTATACACCACGCTGTCCCTGGCTGTCCAAGGGCTTTACTACCACGGGGAATTTAATTTTAAAAAGCTCACCGTTATGAAATTCCTCTTTGATAATCCTGTATTCAGCTTGGGGAATGCCCTTATCCTTAAAGATTTTTTTCATTACCTTTTTATTTGTCACCGCAAGGGCTGTGGAACTGTCTATAAAAGAAGGGAGGCTTAAAGCTTCCGCAACCTTTGCAGCAGTTAAAACTGGCTGGTCGGTGCCAATGGTCATGACTCCGTCTATGCTATATTTATTTGCAATTTTAATATTGCCCTCAATATCAAAGGTGCTGGTCGTTTCTTTATAATGACAGATTAATTTTCCAGGTGCATCTTCATAATAATCCGATACAATCACTGTATGACCTTTTTCCCCGGCCCTTATTATTGCATTAATCTGACTGTTGCCTCCGCCTAAAATCAAAAGTTTCATCATATGCTCCTTAATCCATGTCTTTTATAATATATTGAGGTGAACAGCTTTTATTTTTTAATGAAGACATAGGTGAATAATAGATATAAAGTTTAAAAAACAATTTTGCCAGTTTATATAAGCTGTAGCCTGAGGTTCCTTCTTTTCTCACATTGTGAACCACAGTCACATTTCCTATTTTCATTTTATTTTTCAAGGCTATGGCGGAAATGTACACAAAGGGGGTATTGTCTTTGATAATGGTATCCACAGCAGACCTTGTCATTATTCTGAAGCTGCTGACTCTTATATCTTTTGGTTTGCCGCATATTAAATTAAACAGCCTGTCCGTCATAATAGAGCCTATATTTTTTATCAGAGAATGCTTTTTTACCTGGGGTATACCGTATACTGCATCATAGCCCATGAGTATTTTTTCATACAGCTTATGAATTTCCTGAGGCGGGTGCTGAAGATCATCGTCCATTGTGACAACATATTCTCCTTTTGAGTAATTCAATCCGCACATTATGGCGTTTTGCTGTCCAAAATTACCATCCAGACGGATTGCTTTTACCCGCCTGTCTGTTTTACTTAAAAGTGACATCCTTTCAAAGCTCAAGTCCTTGCTGCCGTCATCTACAAGAATAATTTCAATTTTAAAGGAGTCGTTGAAGACCTTTGTAATTTGAGAATAAAGTTCATCCAGAGTATTGCAGCTGTTGTAAACCGGTATAATCACAGAGATAAAAGGCTTCATTTAAATCACCTTCAATATTTCTTCAAGATTATCTATTACATATTCCCTCTCATTTAAAGTCATATCCGTATATATGGGGAGCCTTAATAAACACTTCCCTGCCATTTCGGTAATAGGAAGCTGCCCGGTTTTATAACCTAAACTCAGCCCCATAGGAGAAGAGTGAAGCGGGACAAAATGATTGGAAGCCTGTATACCTTTCTTTTTTAATTGCTTCTCTGCAAAGCTCCTGATATTTTCATCATTGAATAATACATAAAAAATATGATAATTTGATTCGCAGTCCTGGGGTATGGTATTTGTTCTTATTATTTTCTTCTCAACGTATTTTGAAAGCCTTACAGTATAATAATCATGAATTATTTTCCGTTTATTCTTGATATCATTCATACATATAAGCTGGGCATATAAAAAAGCCATCAGCATATCAGAAGGAGTATAGCTTGAGCCTAAACCTACCCATGAGTATTTATCGATCTTTCCGGTTAAAAACTGCTCCCGGTTGGTTCCTTTTTGCCTTATAATAGAGGCATGATTATAAAGATCTGAAGCGTCAGTGTTTAGTAACAAAGCCCCGCCTTCGCCGCATATATAATTTTTGGTGCCATGAAAGCTGTAGCAGCCCATATGACCTAAAGTACCCAGATATTTTCCCTTATACAAAGCATTTACGGCGTGGGCAGCATCTTCTATTACATATAAATTATGATAGGCTGCAATATCCAAGAGCTTATCCATTTCACAGGATATACCGGCATAATGAACAGGCATGATGGCTCGTGTTTTGAATGTTATTTTTCTTTTTACATCATCAGGGTCAATATTTAAGGTATCTTCTTTTATCTCGGAAAACACTATCTTAGCACCTCTTAGCAATACGGCATTGGCGCATGACGGGAATGTATATGAGGGCATTATTATTTCATCGCCGGGTTTTATATCAATCATCATTACAGCCATTTCCAAGGCATGGGTTGCAGAGGTGGTCATGAAAACTCTCTTTGTATTGAAGCTTTCTTTTATATGATTTTCCACCAGCCTTGTATAATGTCCGTCACCGCTTATCTGTCCTCTGGTTAAAGCATCATTTATATATTCAAGTTCTTTATTTGTTAAATGTATTTTATTGAAAGGTATTTTCATATCATTCACCTTTTTGCAAGTGTATTATATTGCTGTTATAATATTATAAATAATGATTAAAGCTAGGGTGATATAATGATAGAAGTAGATTGCCTTGGGGAAATATGTCCTGTCCCCATAATACGCATTAAAGAAAACTTAAAGTCTATGAAATCAGGAGATTCAATAAAAGTAGTGACTGACCATAGCTGTACGCAGCAATCCGTTATGGATTTTTTTAAAAATAAAAAATTTAAGGTACAATGTGAAGAAGTCATTAATGGAGTTTGGGAGATAACAGTTATAAAAGGCTAGCAGAAGCTTTCTTCACCTATCTTCTTGATATATTGAATAAAATCTTTTATGCTTTTCTTCATATACTTATCCTTTTTATAAAGCATATATATGTCAAAGCTCATGTTGAAGTCAGATACCTGTATCTCCTTTAATTGCTTTGTATACAATTCTTTCTTGATAGATAAATATGGAAGGAATGATATTCCATAACCTTTTACAACAACAGATTTTATGGATTCTATGGAGTCCAGCTCAAATAAAATATTAAAGTTGTTAAGGTCATGGCCAAGTTCAAGGAAATGCTGATTCAGGGATTTTCTTTCACGGGATTTGCTGTTCAACATTATAAGGCCGTAATCCTTCAAATCCTTAAGGCATACCGTGTGTTTGATACTAAAGTTTTCGGCAGCTACCGCAACAAATCTGTCACTTGCAACTCTGCTGCTGGTAAGATTGATATCGTGGGGTTTGTCATATATAAATCCTACGTCACAGATTTCATTTATGACGTTTTGTTCAACGTCATCGGAAAAATTTGTCATAGAATTATAGCTGTAGCCGGGAAATTTCTTCTTAAGCTTATACAAGGCGCAGGGAAGGGCATAGGTGGCTATAGTCCAAACGGAATCAATTTTTATGGTGTTATTGCTTTTGCTTATATCTGCCAGAGACTCCACCATGTTTTCATAAGTAAGAAGTATGTTTTTGGCGTATTTTTCCACTAGCAAACCTGCTTCAGTCAATTCTACACCCCTGTTGCTTCTTTCAAGAAGCTTGATTCCCAGGCTGTCTTCCAGCCTTTGAATTTGCTGGCTTAATGCTGATTGTGATATCATTGAACTTTTAGCGGCTTTCGAGATACTTTTTGCAGAAGCTACTTCATAGAAGAATTTAAGTGATTCAATTTGCATAAAAGACCTCCTGAATGACCTTTATATAGAATTAAAGTAGTTTTTTTGACGATTAATCTGATAATATTTTATCATATGATCGGCTATAACAAAAACTAATAGCAGATTCAGCGCCATTGATTTTTGTTATATTGTATTATCATAATCGATAATAAAAGTTTTTTTTCTGTTATAATTATTATTAAGTAGTTGTTAAAATAATATCATTAATAGGAGCGTGATATAATGACAAAAGATGAAATAAGCATCGGGAAATCCCAAAGTCTAAAAGGAAATGCAAAAACAGGCTCCGCAAAAAAAACAAAGAGCCAGATAGGTTTTGGCATACTTTTGATTATAGCAATGATTATATTTGGAATATATCTTTTAATCAGTTCAGTTGAACTGACTTTCTTCTGGATAACCGGCATTTGTTTTGGATTTGTTCTCCAAAAATCCAGATTTTGTTTTGTAGCATCCATGAGAGACCCCTATCTTACAGGAAGCACTTCGCTGACCAGAGCCCTGCTTATTGCACTGGCAATAACCACTGTAGGTTTTACGGCGATAAAATATATTGTTTATCTGAAGGACATGCCTCTACCGGGGCAAAGCGCTATCGTTCCTATAAGCATTGCAACAATTGCGGGAGCTGTTATTTTTGGAATAGGAATGGTAATCGCAGGAGGGTGTGCTACGGGAACTCTTATGAGAACAGGCGAAGGACACACCATGCAGATGGTGACATTTATATTTTTTATAATTGGATCTTTATGGGGAGCCAAGGACTTTAAGTGGTGGGAGAGCAATTTTATAAAAAAGGGGCCTGCCATATTTATGCCTGAAATGTTCGGCTGGCTTAATGCTTTGATAATCCAGCTGCTTATTATAGGCATTTTATATTACATTGCTTATAGATGGGAAAAAAGGAATGCAGAAGTATAAATTGCAAAAGAGTTTTGGGCACAAACTGAGGAAATGGAGCTGGGGTGAATGGAAAAGGATAAGAGAGATGAAAACATGAATATCGAAAAGAAGCATTTGATTATCAACTGGCTGAAAAAACCTTGGTCATATGTGACGGGTGCAGTACTTTTGTCTATTCTTCAAATTATAACTCTCTATGTGACTAAAGAACCTTGGGGAGTATCAAAAACTTTTGCA
Organism: Oxobacter pfennigii; assembly: GCF_001317355.1. Lineage (NCBI taxonomy): Bacteria > Bacillati > Bacillota > Clostridia > Eubacteriales > Clostridiaceae > Oxobacter > Oxobacter pfennigii. The sequence goes on along the minus strand of NZ_LKET01000026.1, from coordinate 130,570 downwards.
AACTGGGGAGCCTGGATATATGAAGCCTTAGGAGGCAATCTTGATAAATGGTATTATTTTGAAAACCAGGAAGCGCGGGAAATAATTAATAATGGATTTATTAAGGATCCCGGTTCCATAAGGAATTTAGGCATTATTTTAGGCTCTTTATTATCCGCATTATTAGCTTCACAATTTAAAATAAGAAAAGCAAAATCGAAAAAGCAGATAATTGCAGCTATGATAGGAGGCTTGTTGATGGGATATGGAGCAAGGATTACCTTTGGCTGCAATATAGGAGCTCTTTACAGTGGTATCTCCTCTCTTTCGGTCTCCGGATGGGTATATATTATATTTGTTTTTATAGGAGCAGTGGTAGGCGGTAAGCTGTTATTGAAATTTTTTATATAATTAAAACAATATATAAATAAGGAGGCAAAAGTTTGCCTCCTTCAGTTTAACTATTTCATTGTAAAAGTAGCACAGTCTGTCTCGTCATTGCTGTTGGCATTTCTTGGCTGTACTTCAATCTTAGAAGCAGTGCAGTGGTCTCCTGACGAATAATAGTGACAGGTATTAACTACACATTTAATTCCTGGATTTGGTTGATTCATTTTTTCTACTTTACCTTCCATAGATTTTTCCTCCTTTAATAAGATTATGCTTTTAGTATTTGCCTTCGAAAAAAACTTATTCGGTATAAAATAAAAAATCTATTTACTCTTTAAGACAATCAAATTAACATTTTGTACTTTTTTAGGTAAAATTTTTATTTTTCATGCAAGATTTTTAAAAAAATGCAGAAAATACATTCATGAGAGGCAGATTTATAATATACGGACTAGCAGGATGGTGCATAGAAATTTTCTGGACCGGTCTTGGTTCCTTGATCAGCGGTGACCCAAAACTCCAGGGTTGGACGTATATATGGATGTTCCCTATATATGGGTTGGCAATATTTTTAGAACCTATACATAACAGAATAAGAAACTGGCCGGTTATACTAAGGGGAGGTGCCTATACATTATTGATTTTTCTGGCAGAATATTCTACCGGTTGGCTTCTCAAAACAGTTATGGGAGTATGTCCATGGAACTACAGCGGTACTCCATATGAAATAGACGGATTAATCAGGCTGGATTTTGCACCTGCCTGGTTTGCAGCAGGAATTTTATTTGAAAAGCTTCATGATTTGCTTATGGGCTACAAAGTGTTAAAGAGGGTATAAAATAAAGACCTGCAGGGGGTATGTTTTTGAATTATGCAAACATAGATATAAATGGCCGGTGGAGCATAAATATCGATGTCAGCGATGCAGGAATTTTCAGAGAGGGTGAGAAACCACTCGACTGTACGCCTGAGGTTATTGTCAGATTCTTTAAGGATGATATTGAAAATATTGAAGAAGAAAACGGAATTGAAGGCAGTGTAGAATCTATAAAATTCATCAAAGATAAAATAATAGACTGGTCGGCAAGAGCTGCCGGCGGCCTTGATATTTCAGAATTTTATTGCACGGGGATCAATATAGAAATCGGGCAGAAAGGTGAATTTTTAGGCGGAGAAACTACTTTTAAAAGAAGGTATGTATTGTAGCAAGTTACGATAAAATATGATGGTTAAATATTTTAATAAAAATTAGAATAAATAGGTTTATTTAATATGCTTTTATTATTAGATAAGCCTTTTTATTTTGTATTTCAGTTTTATTCCATGAATATATTTTATAAATTTGCTTATCAATCAAAGGTGCTCTTGTAAATCATATAATAAAATTTTTAATTATAAACGACTAGTTACTTTAAAATTTATTGTAATTATAAAAAAGTATATGATTAATTTAAATAAAATAGTATAATGCATTAAATAGTTTAACTGGAGGATAGGGTATGGATGAATTAGATATAAAAATAATCAAGCTATTAAAAAGCAATTCAAGGATGACGGGATCTGAGATAGGAAAAAGAATAAACCTTTCAGTGCCTGCAGTGGCTGAAAGAATGCGCAAGCTTGAGGATGGTGGAATTATAAGCCAATATACTATAAAGATTGACAGGGACAAATTGGATAGAGGACTTATGGCCTTCATATTCGCAACTATTGAAAAGACAGAGCATATAAAAGGATTCAGAGAAGCCATAAAGTCGGAAGAGGCAGTTCTTGAGTGTCATCATATAGCAGGTGAATACGATTATCTGTTAAAGGTGGTGGTTAAAAATACCAGTGATCTGGAAGAATTCATTTCAAATAAATTGAAAAAAACTGCAGGTGTTACAAGGACAAATACAATTATAGCTCTTTCCAGCATTAAAGAGGAAGTATAGGGGGAAATAATTTATGTTCTTTGAGGGATTGTTTTTTGGGTTGATGCTTCAAATAGCTATAGGGCCTGTATGCCTGTCGGTATTGCTTTTATCCTTATCAAAGGGATTCAGAGAAGGAATGAAAATGTCCTTGGGAGTAGCTGTTGTGGACGGATTATATATTATAGCTTCATTGCTTGGTATGGCCGCTTTATTAAAGATCGATATATTAAATAAAGTTGTTCTGTCAGTAGGCGGATTCGTCCTTATATATTTTGGTTTATCCTATTTTAAAAAACAGGGCAAGAATGACACTGTTATTAAGCAGGCAGATAGGAACAGCTTTTTATATGGGATAAAGCTTACTCTCACCAATCCTTTAACTATATTGTTCTGGTCGGGGGTATTCGGTTCCCTTATGGCTTCCAATAAGCTTTCAGGGGCGGCAAGCATACTGGCATATTCGGCAGGTTGCGTAATGGCCACAGTTTTATTTTTAGGCTTGATTTCTGCCGGGGGCAAATATGCATCAAAGCTTTTAAATCCTAAAATAATAAAAGTAATGGGGTATGGCGTGGGACTATATTTGGTATATTTTGGATTAAGTATGTTTACAAAACTTAAGAATTAAAAAAGGGAGATTACCCCCCTTTAATTTTTACTCATTTCGATGAACTTATATATATCTGCAATTACAAGGCTTAAGGAACTCCGCCAGAAATCAATGGAATGGATATCAACCCCTGCGGATTTTGCTATATCGTACAAATTATTTTTTCCGGTGATGGATAAGAGTTTATCGTATTGCTCAACAAATGCTGCTCCTCTTTTCAGATATTCCGCATAAAGGCCTTTCGAGAAAAGCAGTCCAAAGGCATATGGGAAGTTGTAAAAGTTGCTGTCGGCATAATAGTAATGAGGTTTGTTAATCCACATATAAGGATGTAAAAATTCCGGGTCCAATCCGCTGCCGTATGCTTTTTTCTGAGCGTTGAGCATCATTTCCTTAAGCTCCTTTACAGAAGGAGAGCTTTCCTTTCTGCGTTCAAAGAGCTCCGATTCAAAAAGAAAGCGGCTGTATATATCCACAATGACCTGTCCGGCATCAGAGATATTGGTTTCTAATAAGGTAAATGCTTCTTCTTTAGATGCTGTTTTAATTGCTGCATTCATTATTATGGTTTCACAGAATGTGGATGCAGTTTCCGCAATAGGCATAGGGTAATCACTGTTTAAATAAGATACTTCTGTTAGGCAAGCCCCATGGTATCCATGGCCGAGCTCGTGGGCCAGTGTGGTCACATTACTGAAGCTTCCGGTAAAATTGGTTAAAATCCTGCTTTCCTTTATCACATGCAGGTTTGAACAAAAGGCTCCGCCTCTTTTACCTTCTCTTGGTTCCGCATCAATCCACCCTTTTTCAAAGGCGGTATTTGCAAAGTCTCCAAGTTTTCTGCTGAAGGTACTGAAGTTTTTGACTATATATTCTCTTGCTTCACCATATGTAAACTGCATATTTACGTTGCCCATGGGGGCGAAGATGTCGTAAAAAGGAAGACCATTTTTATGACCTAGAACTTCAGCCTTTCTGATATAATACTTTTCAAAATGAGGAAGGCTCTCAACCATGGCTTTTAGCATGGTATCCAGGGTTTCCATATCCATTCTGGAATCTATAAGAGTTTTTTCAAGGGGAGATGAGAATCCTCTTAATTTTGATAGGGTCTGTACTTCACCTTTGATTCCGTTTAAGCAGGCAGCTGAGGATTCCTCCAACTTCTTATAGGCTTTTAGCTCTGAATCAAATGCTGCTTTTCTTAAATCCTTATTGCTTTCATATGCCATATTTCTTATTACCGGCAGGGGCAGGTGTTTTTCTTCCCCATCTATTACAATATCAACAAGGAGAGTTGAAACAAGCAGATTCTGCAGCTTTGTCCAGGCATTGGAACCTGTGTTTTTCATTTTTGATATCAATACCTCTTCTTTTTCGCTTAAAAGGTATTTGCCCTTTTCTTTAAGCTCTTTTAAGAAAAATTCATGCTCCTTTATTATAGGTGATGATTTAATTATTTTATTTAGATCATCCAAAGTAGTAAGCCATTTTTGAAACTTAACCTGGGGAGATGTAAGCTCTGCAATTTTCTCATCCAGCTTTTCATCGACTTCAGCAGCCTTTTCGTTTTTCGCATCAACGCTCATGGTCAGACTGGCATAATTTGATAATCTGGAAAACAAAGTGAGTAAGTTATTGAGCATATGGATATATTCTTCAATTTTCGATGAAAGGTGCTTTGTATTTTTAAGATTTTTATCTACCCAATGCTTTATATTTTCAATATCTTGATTTAATTTTTCAAAGTCACCTTTAAATTCCCTGCTTTCAAATGAGGAGTATAGCTCCTTCAAACTCCATCTTAGATCCATAATAATTCCTCCTTTTCAAATTTTTCCAATTCAAGGCACATAATATTAATTTATCATATATTTATGATAAATTAAAACCATTATAATAATAATTATCTGGAATAAGAAGCATGTTCGGTCAAAATTTGCACTAATAGCTTACTTATTAACATATCTATAATATAGAGTGTTATTATAAAAGGAGATATTATAAATATGACAGACTATGAAAAAGCTGCATTATTTGAACACCGGTTCTGGCTGCAGATACTGGGCGACCACAGCAGGTTCATCTTTAATTCATTATATCCAGATGAAAAAAAGGAAATGCAAAAGGCCGGTATGTTTATAGAAATTTTTGACGGACTGCTGGACGAGGCAAGAGGCAATCTGTTAGAAAAGGATCTTTTGAGATTAACCCGGAAAGCCTGTCAGTATACTATGGAACTTAAACAATTCAAACTCCAGATCCTTGAAAGTCATATTACAGGGAAAATAAAAATAAGCCTTCCGCCTACATTTTTTAATCACATGCTCAATGAATTGGAGGAATACCAGGGAATATTATATGTACTTATATATAACAGGATGCCTAAAGCACATGCTGTACATCATCATCTTTTATGGCTTTTAGACGGTTCAGGACATGCATCATGGATAGGCAACAATCTTGATGACACGGAAAGAGAACTTATAAAAATAAGCCGGAATTATGCGAAGGACCTTGAAGGCTTATATTTGAAAGCTGTTGAAATGAAAGGATATTTAAGGACGGGGAAAAGCAAGTTCCCTTCCCTTGAAAAATTTAATGAAGATGCAGAAATGAAGATGCTGGATTTTAAGGTGTTCTTAAACGAAATAGAAAAACTTATACTTGAGAAGAAAGTATTAAGCACCATATTACCTCTGGTACCCGACCATATGGCGCGGGAAGAGTGCTATTATTTAACCAAGCTTGCTATGGCAGCTGGAATTAATGCTCCCGGATGTGAGCCAGGGAAGCCCCGTGTGGAGGATTAATTGATAAAAATTATAAGCCCGCTATAATTAAAGCGGGCTTTAAAGCATTAATATTTTTTCTTTTCTTTTTTCTGTTTATTTTCCTTAGGTGGCTTTTTAGTCTCTTTCTTTATTGCCTTCTCCTTTGACATATAAATACCTCCTTCTTAATAATTATAGAGAAAATTCTTGGTATTTTAGTCTGTGTCGGAATAATATAGTGTTGGCGTATATTTTCAGGATCAATATAATATATAGATATCACAGAAGATAAATCATATTTATGTATAAGGATTTGATAATTACAGAAACATTATGAAGATTGGGTTGAATGAATAGAAAATGTAGTTTTTATTAATTATATAGTATTACATAAATATAGTATTTTCAATATTTGTTCAAAAAAATGGTAATACTAATATATACTGCTGCTTTAAATTTTCATGTGTAATATTGACAGAGCATAAGTTAACCATTAAAATTATAAAGACATATTGAATATTATCCGTTTAAGGGAAAGAGTAGATATTTATTCCATCTAAGAGAGCCGGAAATGGTGCAAACCGGTATAGAATACATATTGAAGGAAGCTCCCATAGGATACTTAAAAAGCGGATGCTCTGCCGTTAAAAGGAGCTTTAAGTGGGCTAGTTTGGCCAATTTAGGTGGTACCGCGGAAGATAACCTTTCGTCCTATGCAGGACGAAAGGTTTTTTATATTAGGTTTATTATACTAACATTAATTTATGGAGGAAATAAGAATGAGTGATGTAAGAACGAGATTCGCCCCCAGCCCTACGGGCTATATGCATATAGGAAATTTAAGGACAGGATTATATGCATATTTGCTTGCCAAAAAAAATAATGGCAAATTCATATTGAGAATTGAAGATACCGACCAGGAAAGACTTGTAGAAGGAGCCGTTGATGTAATTTATAATGTATTGAAACTTACCGGCCTTAAGCATGATGAAGGTCCGGATATAGGCGGAGATTACGGCCCTTATGTTCAAAGCCAAAGAAAAAGCATTTATAAAGAGTATGCTGAAAAATTAGTTGATTTAGGCGGTGCTTATTATTGCTTCTGTTCAAAGGAGCAGATAGCTGAAGCAAGGGGAAAGCATGGCCTGACAAAGGAAGGAGCATTTAAATATGATGACCCCTGCAGATATGTTTCAATAGACGAGGCAAGAAAAAGGATTGAAAACGGCGAAGCCTATGTTGTAAGGCAGAGGATACCAAAGACCGGCGCCACGGCCTTTGAAGATGCAGTGTTTGGTTCAATAACCGTTGACAATAATACACTGGATGAAAATGTTTTATTAAAATCCGACGGTTTGCCCACCTATAATTTTGCAAATGTAGTTGATGACCATCTGATGAACATAAGCCATGTAATGAGGGGTGTTGAATATCTTTCTTCAACTCCTAAATATAATCTTCTTTACAATGCCTTTGGGTGGGAGATACCAACATACATTCATCTTCCGCACATTATAAAAGAAGGCGGCAAAAAATTAAGCAAAAGAGAGGGAGATGCGTCTTTCGAGGACTTTTATAAAAAAGGCTACCTTATAGAGGCTATAATAAATTATATTGCATTATTAGGCTGGAATCCCGGAACGGACCAGGAGATTTTCTCCCTTAAGGAATTGGAAGAACAGTTTGGAATAGATGGACTCAGCAAATCTTCGGCTATGTTTGACGTGAAGAAGTTAAACTGGATGAACAGCGAATATATTAAGAAAATGGATATTGCCGATTTTCATAAAATGGCTCTTCCATACTATGAAAAGGTTATAACCAATAAAAATATTGACCTTTTAAAGATAAGCGCTCTTATGCATACCAGGACGGATGTTTTTAATAACATACCTGAAAACATAGATTTCTTTGACAGTTTGCCGGATTACGATATAAATATGTATGTACATAAAAAAATGAAGACCGACCTTGAGAACTCATTAGAGTATCTTAAAGCATCCTATGATGCCTTAAAAGACTTAAGCGATTGGACAGAGGAAGGAATAGACAACGCATTAAAAGCCTTGATAGAAAAATTAGGTGTAAAAAACGGCCAGGTGCTATGGCCTGTACGAACAGCCATTTCCGGAAAACAGATGACACCTGGAGGTGCCATCGAAATTGCCGATATACTAGGCAAAGAAGAAACCTTAAAAAGAATGCAAATGGGAATTAAAAAACTTTCATAAAAGAACGCGGTGCCTTATGGCACTTCGTTTTTTTTATGGGGATAGTTCACAACTTTTTATTCAATAGTAAAAGTCATTGGGGCAAGCAAAGCTCACATAAAGCATAGAAAATATTCAAGCTGAAAAAAATAATAAGTGACCATGCTTATTCTAGTATATCAAGGAAAGTGATAGCATTGAATGATAAATTGGATTTAATCGAGGGAATTAAAACTCTGATTCTTTAGGAGAAAGTGAATTAAAAACTTTAAATTTGCTATCTATAGATGAAGATGAAGAAATGAGAACAAGAGTAGCCGAAATTTTACATTATGATTCGCCAGAAGCAGAAAAAATACTAATCTTTCTGACATCGGACAAATCTGAGATGATCAGAACCGATGCATGTGATTCTTTATGTAATAGCAAATCACAGGAAGTTTTTGAACTTTTAAAAAATAAGCTCAAAAAGGATAAAAGTGCACTGGTCAGGGGATATGCAGCCTTATCCACTGCAGATATAGCAAATAATATATGCTATGATAAGGAAAAATTAACCGAATTTATTCAATTTGCCTTAAAAAGAAAAGATTGTATGGGTAAAAATTCATTTATATAAGATATTAGTTATGTTAGGCGATAAATCGTATTTACGCTTAATTATAAAAGAATTGAATAACAGGTTGTATAGAAATAGATACGTTGCCGTAAAATCGCTAAGTGATTTGATAAAGGAAGAAAATATAAAAGAATAAAATTGGCACTTTGCCGCAGATTAAAATTAGAAAAATCCATTGCAGTAAGAGCTTTGATAGAAAAGGTTATAAAAATTAAGTAGTTTTTTTGCAATTTGCCGAGAAATATTGAGGGACTAAACAAAGGAACGAAAATTGTGAGGTGTCCCCGAATTTTGCGATGAAAAAACAAATGTGAAGCGTCTCCTTTGACAGGATTCCGGTAATTCTTGGCGAAAATTATTTTAGGCTTTTTTATCAAATGGGGGTGTAAGTTTTTGAAGAATATCAGTTTGAAGTACAAGCTGTATATACTGGTTTTAACTGCTATTATTCCAATGCTTGTATTGCATTGCGTCATCATTAAAACCCAATATGAGCATGCTATTGAGGCGGAAATGCAATCAAGTGAAGATTATGCCCAGGCAGTAGATGTCGCATTTATGAATTATCTTGAAAAAATATGGCATGCGGAATATGCAATAGGCCTGTCGATTTATAACAATCCTGATGCCAGTATTGAAAAGATGCAGGATTATCTTAAAAATTTGGTGGATGACGTACCTACGGTGATGGCAGTTACCTGGTGCAGCCCTATGGGTACTGTCTTATTTGCAAGTAATGGAGGCGCACCTGGACTGGACATATATGAACGGGAATATTTCAAGGAGATATTGAGAGGAAAGGATAAAGTAGTATCCGATCTTCTAATCGGAAAAGTATCAAAGGGTCCCACGCTGATCGTCGCCAGAGCAATAAGAGAGGGCCAGGATTTAAAAGGCGTTGTTACCATGTCCGTAGATGTAGATAAAATCGAAATGGTATTACCAACTAATAGATTAAAAGAGACAAGCTCCTTTGGATTGATAGACAGGCAAGGTATGATTGTTTATAAAAGCAATTCTACGCAAATTTCCTATGAAGATAGAAAAATAAAAGAAGATTCTCCCGGTTGGGCAGCCTTAAACGGCGAAATTGCAAGAACTGGTAATTATATGTCAAGTGAAAACATATCTTATATGATTGTGGACGTACCCGTCAAAAGCATAGGCTGGGCAGCCTTTGCATCAGTCGCTTCCGATGAAGTCTTAAGCAGGCTTATCAATGATAGCATATCAAGCTTTATTATAATGTTGATAATCGTATTTGTTTCATTTTCTCTGGCATTATATATAGTTATTAATATTTTAAAACCTGTCAGAATACTTGAAAAATCAGCAATAGCAATATCAAGCAGAGATTTTACTGCAAGGACCAATTTAAACAGAAAGGACGAATTAGGCCATACCGGAATGGTTTTTGACCAGATGGCACAGCATATACAGGAGTTGGAAAGCGGACGCCAGTTATTTTTGCAGACGGCAGCCCACGAATTGAGGAACCCCATGACAAGCATAAAAGGAATAGCTTCACTGATTAGAATGAGAATTAATAAAGGAAAATCAATAAATGATTCATTAGAGCTTATAGAAACTCTGGAAAATGAAGTCAGCCGCCTTTCCGGCTTATTGAACAAAATACTTGAAGCTTTTAAAATCCAGAGTAAAAATATAGAAATAAAGGCTAATCTGATTCCCATTGATATTAGAGAAGTGATTCAAACAACAGTAAAGCCCTTCGCATTGGATACAAGCAATAACAGGAGCATTGTCATTGAAAATCATGGCCCTGCACAGGTTTTAGGCGATTTTGAGCGCCTGGCTGATGTAATAAGAAATTTTATCGATAATGCCATCAAATATTCCGAGGAAATGACCACCATTCACATAAAAATATATACACAGGATGATTATGTAATCGTTGCGGTAAAGGATGAAGGAATCGGTATTCCCAAAGACCAGCTTAACAAGATATTTGACAGCTTTTATCGCGTTAAAAACCGTGAGTCCAAAGACCCCGGGGGCATGGGATTAGGCCTTTATATATGCAAGGATATCATCGTAAGGCACGGCGGAGATATATGGGCGGAAAACAATGCGGATAAAGGAAGCACTTTTTACATAAAATTACCTTTATATAAAACAGTACAAGCCGCAATCTAGTCAAACATATTGTGAAGGTGTTTTGTGCTATAATTTATATAACAAAGACTTGAGAAAGGCGGAACCTGTATGAAGGATTTTAAAATGGCAATATGCCAGATGACGGTTACGGATAATAAAGATAAAAATATAAATAAAGCCTATTCCATGATAAAAGAAGCTGCACAAAATGGTGCAAAATTAATTGCATTGGGCGAAATGTTCAACTGCCCCTATGACGGAAGCTATTTCCCCAAATTTGCTGAAAGCTTGCCTGATGGTAAAACCTATAATATGCTCAAAGCATGCTCAAAAGAGCTTGATGTGTATATAATCGGCGGATCCATACCTGAACTTCATGGAGAAGTAATATACAATACCTCCTGCGTATTCGATAAAGAAGGGAAATTGATTGCAAAGCACAGGAAAATGCATCTTTTTGACGTGGAATTAAATAGCGGCCTTACATTCAAAGAATCAAGCTATTTAGGAAAAGGCAATGATATTGTGGTTTTCGATACCGAATACTGTAAAATCGGATTGGCAATCTGCTATGATATTCGGTTTCCTGAGCTATCCAGGCTTTTAACCCTGAAGGGAGCAGAGGTCATTGTTATACCTGCCGCCTTTAATATGACTACAGGACCTGCTCATTGGGAGATACTTTTAAGGACAAGGGCTCTTGATAATCAGGTGTACATGGTAGGAGCATCTCCTGCCCGGGATGTAAGTGCAAGCTATGTAGCTTATGGTAATTCTTTAGTAGTATCACCTTGGGGTGATATAATGTCAAGGGCAAAAGAAGGGGAAGAAATAATATATGCAAACCTTCAGGGCTCTCTCGTAAAAAAGACAAGAGACGAGCTGCCTCTTTTAAAGCACATACGAAAAGATATATACGAAATCATCATAAAATAAAGGGACTGTCGCATCAGATGACTAAAAGTCATCTATTGTGATAGCCCTATTAATCATTCTACTATTTCAAATTCTTTTGACACCATTTCTGTGCCGGCATCCGTTATTATGGATGCTTTTACTATATATTTGCCTGCCGGAAGCTTTTGCGCATTTTCAGGTTTTAAGCTAAAAGCGATATTTCTGCTGCCGTCGGTTATGAGCTCATGGGATAAACTGTCTCCTGTCGTGGTATAAACCCATTGACAGGAAACCTTGGTATCTGCCGGCAAATCCTTTGACTGTATTACAAAATACACCACAGGGTCAGATTGTGAAAACCGTGATGTTACATCCAGGGGATTTAATTTATCATTGCTGTCCACAGCCTTTGCCGTCACGGGATTTAAAAGGTGTGTAGCTTTAACTTCAGCTACAATCTGAAATTGCTCTTTTAACTCCATTAAGCTTCCGTTAATATCAGCTATTGCGGTGACTTCATATTGTCCTGAAGGGAAAAGCTCTCCGCTTTTTTTTAGAGTAAAGACCTCATAACCCGAGCCATTGGCAGTCAGTTGTGAGGGTATCTCGGTACCTCCATCCAAATGCTTCCAGGTTACTTTTATGACTGTATCCTTGGGTAAATCTGTGGTCTTTACCGTAAAATAAACTGCGGCATCGCTCTGTAAAAATACCTTTGATGCCTCAATGGGTTTGGATGTCTGGCTGTCTATAAGTTTTGCAACTACAGGTTCGCTTATCAATGGTTTTTTTGAAATAATAGAGCAGGAAGAAAGTATAATCGACATTAAGGCTATAAGCATAAAAAAATAAAATTTTTTCCTCAAATACTTAACCTCCATCCGGTAAAAATACTTTTATAGCTTTAGTATTTCATCCTTGTTTCACTTTATATACCGATAATTAAAAATCTAATACTTCTGTAAAATAATATGATTGTGCAACAAATTTTAGTACAAGTTGTCCTAGGGTTTGTGATATGCAAAATTAAAATATAACCCTTCCTGACATGTGAAAAATTAGCATATTTACCTTGACAGAGCCATTATAATGTATAGAGAATAATTCAAAGGAGATGCATAGGGTGGATAACTACAGAGGAGGATTTGGAGATGAAAATTTCATAACCCTTGATTTTACCAGGCTTATGCAGTCCTGCAGTCATGATCTGACTTACATTTGCGAGCTTTTAGCTAAGCTTTCTGGCACATATAATTTATTGATTGTTTCGGCAGACGGCTTTAATAGGAATTCCTTTGCAAAGAAGGATGACATAGAGGATGCCATTGACCGGGCAGAGGATTTAGGGAAAATCATCGACAAGGTCATAAACGTTTTGGAACGCCAGGTTATTCTTTATGCAGACTATTTAAAGACCAAGAATGAATATATAGATGTCAATTTTTCAATCAATGATATTATAAAAAATGAACTGGAGCACCATATTATACAGCATCATGAAGGAAATGACGAAAAAAAATAAACCCCTCAAGGGGTTTTAAATTTTTTTAATTTGTATGGAGCTGACCATTAAATATGAAAGAAGCAATATAAAAATTGCACTTAATCCAGTGTGAGCGCCCATGTAAGAGGTTACCACACAGTCAAATGCCAAAAGTGAACCGGCAACAGTTATAGGAATGCCGGAGTAAAAATTCTTAAACTCTGAAATATTAAACCGGGCCAGTCTGTAAGCTCCGCATATAGGGAATATAAGAAGCAAAACATAACTTATAATTCCCAAGCTTGATAGGGATAGCTGCCAGGATAATAAAGAAGGCGCTACTCCGAAGGATACAAGATCAGCCAAAGAATCCAGCTCTTTTCCTATTGAACTTATGGCATTGAATTTTCTTGCAATTAATCCGTCGTATCTGTCTATGAAGGCTGCCGCTAGTATACAAAAACCGGCATAAACGCCGTTGCCTTTAAATGTCAATATGATAGATACAATACCCAGACTTAAATTGATAAATGTAAATATATTTGGGATTGATGATTTATTCATCCATTTACCTCCCTTGAATGTAGTAACCCTTATGACTGAATTTTAAGCAGGGTATCAAACAAGTATAATTATAAATTAAAGTTGGTTTTCATACAAGGATTATTGTTGCCTCAAAGCTTAAAGCTTATTTATGGATATTTTCATGAATAACTATTATTGCCTTTATATAAAATTGTTTTTTGGAGAAAATATTGTAGAAATATTTTATTAAACCATGGAAGGAGAAAATATTATGGAACTTAAAAGCATTATGAGCAAAGATGTAGTTGCGGTATCAAAAGACACAAGTGTAGATGAAGCGGCGCAGCTTATGAAGCAGCATGACATAGGCTGTATACCTGTTTGTGAGAATGATAAGGTTATCGGTATGGTGACAGACAGAGATATTGTAATAAGAGGAGTTGCCAATAAAAGTGATGATAAAGGCACTACCTGTGAAGAAATTATGTCAAAGGACCTTGTTGTGGGGTCTGTAAATATGGATGTCCACGAAGCGGCAAAAATTATGGCGGATAATCAGGTGAGAAGGCTCCCAGTCGTTGAAAATGGGAAGCTTGTGGGCATGGTAGCTTTGGGGGATCTAGCGGTAGAGCCTGATTTCATAAATGAAGCCGGTGATGCATTGAATGATATTTCAAAACCTGTCCATCATTAGTATTATGGTTTAAAAACACAATTTACGGCATTATAATATAGGTAGAATATGGAGCTTGGAGGGATAAATTTGAAAAAAATTCGTCTGATTTACAATCCTATATCCGGTGACAAGAGCTTTAAGACTAAGCTGGATGAAGTAATCGAAGAGTTCCAGCTCCAGGGATTCCAGACGGTGCCCTATAAAACCATGAGCATTGAAGATATTGAAAATGCCGTAAAATTCACAAGCAATGATGATTATCACGGTATAGCCATCGCCGGAGGTGACGGGACAATAAACCGGGTAATCAATGCCATGATAAAATGGGCAGTTAATCTGCCCATAGGAATATTTCCCTGGGGCACAGCCAATGACCTTGCGGAATATTTCGGCATAGGAAGAGATTATAAAAGATGCTGCAGTATAATTGCAGAGAACAACACGAGGATGATAGACTTAGGCAAAATCAATGACAGGTATTTTATAAATGTGGCTGCCGGAGGTCTTTTGACTGATGTTTCTCAAAAAACGGACGCAACTTTAAAAAATACATTGGGCAAGCTTGCCTATTATTTTAAGGGTTTGGAGCAGATACCAAGCTTCAGCCCCATAACGGCGGAATTCATCTCCTATGACAGAGTAATTAAGGATAAGATTTATCTTTTTACCGCATTTAACGGCTGTTCGGCAGGAGGGTTTCATCTTTTGGCAAAGGATGCAAGAATTGATGACGGCATGCTGGATATCATAGCCGTCAAAGCCTGCCCCATTGTTGAACTGGTCACCCTCTTCATAAAATTATTAAGGGGAGAGCACCTTAATGACAGCAATATAATTTATTTTAAAACAGATAAGATAACCATTAACTGCGAATGTGATATTGAAACGGATATAGACGGGGAGGCAGGGCCTTTATTTCCTGTTGAAATAAGTGTAATCCCAAGGGCAGTCGCCGTTTTTGCTCCTTAGGATTCACCCTGCTGCCTCTTTGTTTTTTTGGATAATTTTACATAAATATAAATGCCGGCTGCTATTATTAAAATTACAGCAACTGCCACATTATATCTGTGAAGCATGGATTTTATAAGGTCCATATTATTTCCTGCGGCTCTGCCTAATAATACAAGCATGGTATTATGCAAAATGGCTGCAACAGCCATGGCGATATAGGCGGAAATACGGGAAGCTTTAAAGGTTCCGGCTGCTATCATTACAAAGGAACCTATGCCGGGAATAAATTTGCTTATCAAAATGGCAAAGGAGCCGTATTTTAAAAACCAGGAATTTAACATTAGAAGTTTATCCTTTGAAAAATATCTTTTTATAACAGGAATATCATATATTTTATCCCCCATTTTATAGGCTGTATGATATAAAAAAAGGCAGGATAAAAAAGTTGCAATTATTGCATTTACAGTAATGCCAAAAAAATTGAAAAAACCTTTTGAAGAAAGGTACCCTTCAATTATTAAAACTGTGTCTCCGGGATAAGGCGGAAACATTATCTGCAGCACCGCACTTATGAAAAAGAAAGCATATGCAAGATAAGGGTGGTTAGCGGATATGTTGTTTGTGAAATCAATTAAGGCTTGTTCCAAGGTTTTACTCCTCTCTGAGGTTTTATCAGGCTGTTTTTATCATAACCTATAAGGTCATTTCTGCCGCTCATTGTCAAAGCTTTATGCACAAGCTTGTAATTTTTAGGATCCCTGTATTGCAAAAGAGCCCTTTGAAGAGCCTTTTCATTATGGGTTTTAGGCACATAAACCTCTTCCATGGTTCTGGGGTCTAAGCCTGTGTAATACATACAGGTTGAAAGGCTGCCTGGGGTAGGGTAAAAATCCTGCACCTGTTCGGGGTTATAGCCTAAATCCCTTATATATTCGGCCAGTTCTATTGCAGCATAAATATCGCTGCCGGGATGGCTGGACATAAGATAGGGCACCAAAAACTGTTTTTTATTAAGCTTTTTATTTATATCATAATATTTTTTTACAAACCTGTCATATGTTTTCCTGCCGGGTTTCCCCATTTTTTCCAGCACCCTGTCGCTTACATGCTCAGGCGCCACCTTCAATTGTCCGCTTATATGATATTTGCATAGCTCTTTGAAGAATTCATCGCTTTTATCATATAAAAGATAATCGTACCGGATGCCGGAGCGTACAAATACCTTTTTAACGCCGGGAACTTCCCGTATTTCTCTTAAAAGCTTAAGATAATCCCTATGGTCCACAATCAGGTTTTTGCAGGCTTCAGGGTGCAGGCATTGCTTGTTTTTACATACGCCGTGAGTTTTTTGTTTATGGCATGAAGCTTCCCTGAAATTTGCCGTTGGCCCTCCCACATCGTGTATGTATCCTTTAAAGTCATCATCTTTAACAAGTTCCTTGACTTCGTTTATTATGCTTTGATGACTTCTTGACTGTATCGTCCGCCCCTGGTGAAAATTCAAAGCACAAAATGAACAGCCTCCGAAGCATCCCCTATGGCTTGTTATGCTGAATTTGACCTCCTCTATTGCCGGCACCCCTCCTAATCTTTCATACATATGGTGGGGCTTTCTCATATAAGGCAAATCATATATCCTGTCAAGATCTTCTGTGGTCACGTGAAGGGCAGGCGGATTTTGCACTAAAAATCTGTCTCCGTGGGGCTGTACAATAACTTTTCCGCTTATTGCATCCTGTTCTTCATACTGCACTTTATAGGATAAGGCATATTTCTTCTTATCATTGGAAACTTCCTCAAAGCTGTCTATTAAAATATAATCTTTAAGCTCTCCAATATTATTGGTAAGATAGCAGGTTCCTCTGGTATTCCTGATTTCCTTTATATCTTTTCCGTATCTTAAAAGGTTTGCAACCTCCAGTATGGTCTTTTCTCCCATGCCGTAAATTAAAAGGTCGGCTTTGGAATCCATTAGTATTGAACGCCTGACCTTATCATCCCAGTAATCATAGTGAGCAAACCTTCTTAAGCTTCCTTCAATACCGCCTAAGATGACGGGTATATTTTTAAAAGCTTCCCTTGCCCTGTTGGCATATACTATATCCGCCCTGTCGGGACGCTTGCCGCCTTTGCCTCCCGGAGTATAACAATCGTCACTTCTTTTTTTCTTTGATACCGTATAATGATTTACCATGGAGTCTATATTTCCCGAGGAGATTAAAACTCCAAAGCGGGGTGTCCCCATGATTTTAAAGTTCTCTACGTCATTCCAGTCGGGCTGGGCTATTATTCCCACCTTAAAGCCTTCCGCCTCTAAAAGCCTCGTTATTATAGCATGACCGAAGGAAGGGTGGTCCACATATGCATCTCCGCTTATGAACAAAAAATCCAGTTGCTCCCACCCCCGGTTCATCATATCTTTTTTGTTTACGGGTAAAAAACTGCGTGTCATTTAAATCACCTCTGTATGCTCTAAAAATAATATTAGCACATTTATATGGTTTTATATACTTTTGAAGCTTTTTTGATAAAGACCATGATGCTTTTAATTATGCCCATTAAAATTAAATTGCTTATTATTTCTGTCTATTATTGAACTTACATTGTACTGACAATATAATTGGTAATAGAAAAGCAAATAATATCAACGGATCGACGTTGTTTTGCAATGATAAAAAGATATATTTACGGAGAAGTAAAACCTATGAGAAAGTATAAAAGGATATATGTGGAAGTAACAAATGTATGTAATTTATCCTGTGATTTCTGCCCTGAAAACAAGAGAAGTCCGGGATTTATTTCCGTTGCGGGCTTTGAATATACATTGAAGAAAATATCCCCTTATACAAATACAATATATTTGCACGTTATGGGAGAGCCTCTTTTGCACCCTGACTTGGGAGAGCTTTTGGATAAGGCATACATACATGGATTCAGAGTAAATATCACCACAAACGGTACACTTATTAAAAAGTCAAAGGATATCTTAATCAATAAAAAGTCACTTAAACTAGTAAACTTTTCGCTTCACAGCTTTGATTCAAATGAAACTCTTGATTCAAACAATTATTTTGAAGATATATTTGATTTTATAAGAGCTTCGCAGCAAGAAAAAAGGATAATGATAAGCTTAAGGCTGTGGAATGCAGAAGATATGGAAAAGGGAGAATATAAAAGCCATGAAACATTGAAGAGGCTTGAAAAGGAGTTTTGCATAGATTACAACCTCGAGAAAAGGTTTATGAATGAGAGAAGCTTGAGGCTTTCCCCCAATGTAATATTAAGCAAGGCCTCCCGCTTTGACTGGCCGGACATGGAATCAGAAAATACAGGCGACAGCGGCTTCTGCTACGGATTAAGGAACCAGTTTGGCATACTGGTAGATGGAACGGTGGTGCCTTGCTGCTTAGACAGTAAAGGCAGTATAAACTTAGGAAATATATATAAAACTGAAATGGCAGACATTATAAACAGTGGCAGGGCATTGAATATTTACAATGGATTTTCCAAAAGAAAGGTTGTTGAAGATTTGTGCAAAAGATGCGGCTACAGAAAGCGCTTCAATATGACCGAATAAATTTTATAAAAATAAAGACAATATAACTTATAGGTTATGATGATGGAAAGGAGAATGCTGTTGAAGCGCATAGTGATATTCATAATAGCGGGTGTGATTACATATTTCTCATGTTCCATTTATATGGGGTACCAGCCGCCGTCCATATCTGCAGCAACATACAGATGGGGTTCACGCGGGTCTGTTGTTACAGAGATACAGCGAAGGTTAAAAAACTGGGGCTATTACAACGGGTCTGTTGACGGAATATACGGTTACCAGACATACCTTGCAGTGAGAAAATTTCAGGCCAAAAACGGCCTGGCAGTCGACGGTATCGTAGGTTCCAGGACCTTAAGTGCCCTGGGCATAAATGCAGGCACCAACAGTGCATATTCGGCAAGTAATAGTCATACCCTTATATCCAGAGCAATAAACGGAGAAGCAAGGGGAGAGCCTTATATAGGCCAGGTAGCTGTAGGCGGTGTAATATTAAACAGGACCAGGGACCCTAGGTTTCCCAACAGCGTGGCCGGGGTGATTTATCAGCCCGGGGCATTTACGGCAATAACCGACGGACAGATACATGCCGAAATGGTAGCCACTTCTCAAAGAGCTGCCAGAGATGCTTTAAATGGGTGGGACCCGTCAGGCGGGGCAATTTATTACTTCAATCCCGCCAAGACCACAAATAAGTGGATATGGTCAAGACCTCTTATAAAAGTTATCGGAAGTCATCGTTTCTGCAGATAATAAATTCAAATATAACCTGTCAGTCCTCGTACTGACAGGCTTTTTGTATTACAGGCTTAATTTGACCATTCTTCACCAGTTATCCGTATTCATCATATAGTAAATTAAATCTATATTTTGATTTTTATCTGGACTTGTCCGGGTATACGGGGTAACGTAATGCTGAAAGGAAAACTGGTTAATATAAGATGGATTAAAAACAGTGACTTGAAATATATTTTTGAATGGATAAATGATCCGGAAATACAGTTTTTTGCCCAGGAGGATTATCCTATAACCTTCAATCAATGGCATGTAAGAAGAATATACAGTGATGGCATTAAAGGTAAAAGATATGTATTTATTATTGAAGATAAAACCGGATACGTAATCGGAGAATTGTGGCTTTACCCCATTGATTTACGCAAAAAGATGGCGGAGCTGGTTATCGTTATCGGTAGAAAAAATTTTCATGGAAGAGGCTATGGAAAAGATGCAATAAACACCATTAAAAAATACTGTTTTGAAAAGCTCAAGCTGGAAGCTATATATCTTAAGGTATTTTCATTTAACAGAAAGGCAATAAACTGTTATTTATCCTGCGGGTTTAAAACCATAGGAAAAGGCGTAAAAAAAGTATTGCGGGGAGACAGGTATTTTGAAGAGCTCATCATGGAGCTCCGCAAGGAATGAATATTTATTTTTACACTTTTTTTGCTATAGTATATAATTAAAATGATTTGTATGCACAAGAGAGCATTAATATCTGCGTCATTCTCAAATATATAATTAACTGAGGAAGGATACATTTGAATAATAAAGAACTTATAATAACGGAATCTAAAAGGATAGGCATAGATATAATAGGATTCTCTCCCTGTTTTATTGCTTATGATGTGGAAGAAACTTTAAGGGACAGGGAAAGTAAGGGCTATCTTTCGGGTTTTGAAGAAAAGGATATGAATTTAAGAATAAATCCAAAGCTTCTGATGGAAAACTGCCAAACCATAATTTCTGCAGGTATTTCCTATAATATAGACAGGGATAAAATTGAAGCTATGAGCAAGCAAAAATTTAAGGCCACAATGTCTGTGTCTTCCTGGGGAAGAGATTATCACAAGGTATTGGGGTCAAAGCTTGAAGCTTTAGCTGAATTTATAAACAAACGATTATATGGGGAAACAAAGTTCTTTGTTGATACCAATCCGCTTTTGGAGCGTCATATAGCTAAAAATGCGGGTATTGGATTTGTAGGAAAGAACTGTTCTTTAATAAATAAGGAATACGGCTCATATATTTTTCTAGGGGAGATTTTAACGGATCTATATATACAACCCGATATGCCGGTTACAGGGGATTGCGGTGACTGTGAGTTGTGCATAAAAGCCTGCCCGTCAGGTGCATTATTAAAGCCTTACACCATTGATGCTAAAAAATGCATATCATATCTCACCCAAAATAAAGAAATTGATTATGAAAACATGAAAAACACCGGTCTAAGCCTCTATGGGTGCGATGTATGTCAATCGGTTTGCCCCAAGAATAGAAATATAAAGATGAGCAGCCATGAAGAGTTTATCCCAAAGCAGTGGAATATATATCCCGATGCCGTGGCAATACTTGATATGGATAATAAAACCTTTGAGAAAACCTATAAGTTAACATCCGGCGGCTGGAGGGGGAAAAAAAATCTTCAGAAAAATGCAATTGCCGTAATTGCAAACAGCGGTAAAAGGGAAGCATGGGATGTCCTGGTAAAATACCTTGATGATGAAAGACCGGATATAAAAAAGGCAGCAGTATACGGCTTAAAAAGGCTTATGGAAAGTATGGAGGATAAAAATGATTTCCAGTAAAACTGCTAAAATTATAAATTTCTTGCCCAAGCCCCTGTTAAGTAAAATTGCAAAAATGATTGTTGACGGCTATCTTAACAAGTACGCCAGGATAAGGGTTATAAATGAAGGAAAGCTTCAGGAAATCAAAGGCCCGGCGATATTTATAAGCAATCACTTAAGCAATTCAGACGGCCTTATACTAAATAAGGTATTAAAAGAAAAAGGCATATGGTTCGTTGCAGGAGTAAAGCTTTCAAAAAATGCTTTGACAAGTATAGGTTTAGGGGTGGTAAATACTGTTCCTATAAATCCCAGCTCTCCTGATAAAACAGCCATATCCACTATAATAAAAATGCTGAAATCCGGAAGTTCAATATTCATATTCCCCGAAGGCACAAGAAGCCGCAGCGCTTCAATGATAGAGGGGAAAAAAGGCATACTGCTGATACATAAGCTTTCGAAGGTTCCTTTAGTTCCCATAGGGATTACAGGCACTGAAAAACTCTTCCCCATAAATGACAACGATATGGGAAAGGAAAAATTCCATCATGCCGATGTGACTGTAACAGTTGGCGATGGATTTTATGCACCAACCAAGAAGGAGGATGAAACAAAAGAAGATTACGAAGGAAGAGCATTAAGCTTTGTCATGAAAAAAATTGCACAATTGCTTCCGGAAGAATATCAGGGAGTATACAGAGAGCGGTGATTTTTTATGGTTGCAGGAATATGCAGTATAACACTTATAGTGCATGATGCCAATTCTTTAAAGGAAAAAAGGCATGTGCTCAAAAGCTTAATAGAAAGATTGAAATCAAGATTCAACATTTCAATTGCGGAAACAGGACTCAACGATAAATGGCAGTCAGCCGAAATAGGCATAGCCTGTATTTCAAACGATAAGGTCCAGATAGACAAAGTCATAAGCAGCATATTAAACTTCATTGAAAACGACCCCCGTGTTGAAATAACAGACAGCAGCGTAGAGATTTATTAACCCTTTGAGGCACTTTTGGTGCCTCTTTTAATTTTTGAAATTTAGGGAAATCTATATTTGTAGTGCGTAATTTTCAATATCAGGAGGAAAGACAATGGAGGGAATGCTGAAAAGCTTAATGCAGTCTGCATATCAAAATTGGGTTATGATTATAATTGGCCTTGGGCTTATGTACCTGGCGGTTAAGAAGGATTTCGAGCCCGCCCTGTTAATACCCATAGGCTTTGGCTGCATAATGGCTAACCTTCCTTTAAGCGGTGCCATAGGAGAGCACGGTGCATTGACCATAATAAAAAAGGCCCTCATAGATACAGAACTGGCTCCTCTGTTAATATTCATAGGTGTGGGGGCCATGATAGATTTCGGTCCCCTCCTTCAAAATCCTAAAATGATTCTTTTCGGTGCTGCAGCCCAGTTTGGAATATTTTCAACTCTTTTGGTTGCCACCTTACTAGGATATACTCTTAAGGAAGCGGCATCAATCGGCATAATCGGAGCGGCAGACGGGCCTACCTCCATACTTGTGGCAAACAGGTTTGCAAAGCATCTTTTAGCACCCATATCCGTGGCGGCTTATTCTTATATGTCACTGGTTCCGATTATTCAGCCTCCGGTTATAAAAGCCATCACAACCAAAGAAGAACGTAAAATAAAAATGACTTACAGGACGGAAAATGTATCTAAATTTGTAAGGCTTGCCTTTCCTGTCATTGTGACAATAATATCCGGAGTTATCGCACCGGAATCTGTGGCTTTGATAGGCTTTTTGATGTTTGGAAATTTTATGAGGGAAACCGGTGTTGTAGAGCGTTTGTCCAAATCTGCCCAGAACGAGCTTGTTAATATTACGACTATCTTGCTTGGCCTGACAATTGGTGCTACAATGGAAGGCGGCGAATTTTTGCAGCCGCGCACCATATTTATAATCGGTTTAGGTCTTATAGCATTTATACTGGATACTGCCGGAGGAGTGCTGTTTGCAAAGCTTTTGAACTTGTTTTTAAAGGATAAGATAAACCCCATGGTGGGGGCTGCGGGCATTTCGGCATTTCCCATGTCATCCAGGGTGATACAAAGATTGGCGCAAAAAGAAGACCCATCAAATTTTCTGCTTATGTATGCGGTAGGGGCAAACGTGGCAGGGCAGATAGGCTCTGTTATAGCAGGCGGTCTTATATTGTCATTGATAAAATAGGAGGCATTGTATATGATATATTTAATGACACTTTTAAATATACCATTCAGTTCCGATGCATTTAAAACCTTTAACGAAGGTTTGGAAGTAATGGCTTATGGTATGACAACAGTAATATTGGTTCTGTTTATGTTTTATATAATCATAAAACTACTCATTAAGCTTTTTCCTGACAGAGAGAAAAATTAGGGCAGGTGAAATACAATGAAGGAAAAATTCAAAAAATTCACGGATGAGGATGTAAAGGGGATTCTTGATGCCTTGGTTGTTACTTTTCCGGAGGCTCACTGTGAGCTTAACCATCGCAATCCTTTCCAGCTTCTTGTAGCTACAATTTTAAGCGCCCAGGCAACTGACAAAACCGTTAACAAAGTTACGGACAAGCTATTTTTAAAATATCAAATACCTGAGGACTTTCTGTCAATACCCCAGGAAGTATTGGAGCAGGAAATAAAAGAGATAGGCCTCTACAGAAGCAAGTCAAAAAACATCCAGGCTATGTGCAGAGAGCTTCTTGAAAGATTTAATGGCAAAGTTCCGTCAACTATGGAAGAACTGGTATCTTTGCCAGGGGTGGGAAGAAAGACCGCAAATGTGGTATTGAGCAATGCTTTCGGCATTCCTGCAATAGCCGTGGACACTCATGTGTTTAGAGTATCAAACAGGATAGGACTGGCAACTGCCGATAACGTTGAAAAAACAGAGGACATGCTTATGGAGAACATACCAAAAGACAGATGGTCCCATGCCCATCATCTTCTAATATGGCATGGCAGGCGTATTTGCGCCGCCAGAAATCCCAAATGCCCGGTTTGTCCAATTTCCGGATACTGCAGATATTACAGCGGCTTAGAAGAGAAGTAAATAATTAAACAGGCAAATACATTCATTAATCCAAGTATAAAGGTAAAAACTTGGATTGTTTTTTTATTTTGCATCTCATTTTTATCTTCAACAGCATGGTTTAACCTCATCCTGTTTCCCGAGACTAAAGCTCCCGATAAAATTGAGGATATAAATAAGAGTATTGCTCCGATTATACCGAGGGTAGTCACGAGCATGTCTGATTTATTGAATATAGCTAATGTTGCATAAACCATGGCTGTTTCAGCTATGGAAATAACAAATATTTTTATATACATAGGCAATCCTCCAAAGTTAAAAGGCAATTATCTCAAACCTCCCCACAATGTTTAATATCTTTTTTCTTCAGGCTTGATGCAATTCCGTACCCTAGCATGATTGATGCAAAATAGCATGAGGTTTTATGAAAGAAGAAAGAGCCGTTGTTTATGTTCAATTCTATAATCAGAAATACAATGCAGGGAATGGAGTAGAAAATGAAATTTTCAAATTTGAAGCTCAATTTTGATTTTCCATTAATATGCTTGAGTAACCTGCCGCAGCCTAATAGCATGCCGAAAACAGCAGATATAATCAGTTCCATATAAAAGCCTGAAGAAGATGACTGTCCGCTTGAAGTTCTTATCCGGTAAACATTTTGTATATATGCACTTCCGAACAAAAATAATATAATTATTGATAAATAAAATATTCTATAAATTATGTTATTTTTATTCATATCAAACCTCCCGGCAACAATAATCAGTTTATTTTTTGTGGCCTTTCTTTTATTATATTAATTAGTTAGTGATATAGTCTATATAATAAGACTGTATAAGTTTGGAAATGTTACAGATAATTTTAAAAGATAAGTTTATATAATGTTAATTATTACTTTTACATAGTATATGAGGTACAGTATGTCTCAATTAGATAAAATAATTAATATATTCAAGTGCCCTGTTTGCGGAAGCAGCATACAAAGCGAGGAGGCAAAAAATATAAGCTGCCTTAATAAGCACAGCTTTGATATATCAAAAGAAGGCTATGTCAATTTGCTTTTAAGCCCTGTAAAAACCCAATACGATAAAAAATTGTTTCTATCAAGGAGCATAATATGCAGGAGCGGCTTCTTTAAACCGATTACAGATTGCATAACCGATATAATAAAAGAAGGAATCAATAAAACAGACAATAACAGTATTAAAATATTGGATGCCGGCTGCGGTGAAGGCTCTCATTTGGCACAGATAATAGAAAATTTGAATGGCAAATCTGACGCTGAATATTTCGGGGTAGGTGTAGATATATCAAAGGAAGGAATTAAAATGGCTGCAAAAAACCATTCTCAAAATAATGTTTGGTGCGTTGCAGATATAACAAAAACTCCTTTTATTAATAAGGGATTTAATGCAGTGCTGAATATTCTTACACCATCTAATTATACTGAGTTTGACAGGATTATAGCTGATAATGGGCTGCTGATTAAAGCAATTCCGGGCAGCAATTATCTGAAAGAATTAAGAAACATATTTTATAATAATACCGATAAGGAGACATATTCAAATGAGAAGGTGCTGAAGTATTTCAGCAAACATTTTGATTTATGCAGTACACGGAACATCGAATATCAAGTTGAGCTTACCAGAGATAACTTAGAGCAGCTTATAAATATGACCCCTTTATCCTGGGGAGCTGATGATGAAGAAATTCAAAAAACTCTCACAATAGGAATTAACAAGATTACTGTGGATATGACTGTTATCGTTGGCAAAAAGAATAACATAAAATAGGTGGTAAAATGTTTGGAACATTAGGTTTTTCATACACAGGTTTAATTTTTCTGTGTTGTTTATTTATACCCAACATTATTTATGGATTTAATCTTCCCAAGGATTATTTGAAGATTGAAGAAAATAAAATATTTCTGACTTTCGAAAGAATAGGCCAACTATTTTGCACAGTTTTTTTGCTGATTTTCGATGATTTTAATATTCACAATTTTAATTTATGGACTATGTGGTTAGGGATAGCTTTTGTATTAATGGCCTTGTACTTGATTTGCTGGGGAAGATATTTTATTGGAAAACATGTATCAATAGATTTCTACAGGCCATTTTTTGGAATTCCTCTTCCGCTGGCTGTATTGCCAGTTACAGCAGTATTTTTGCTTTCAGTTTACGGGAAAGTAATATGGTTAGGTATTGCCGCAGTAATTTTGGGCATAGGACATATAGGTATAACAGCACAGAATTGGGAAGCCATTAAGAACCAATGAGTGTCAACCTTTTACTTATCTCAATGCGCATTTGGTAATTTTTAAAATACCTTTTTTAGCATCAAGATGGCTCTCGACGCCAAAGGGTAAGGTAACCTTCGGGCTGCAGTGCCCTGACATAAAATTGTATATGGAAGGTTTTTTAAGAGGAACTATTATGTCTTGGAATACCTCATTTAAAGTCAGACTGGAATTTTCATTTTCGGCGGTGCAGTCTTTAAAGTCACCAAGTATAATGCCTGAACAATCATCAAATTTTCCTGCCAGCTTTAACTGCATAAGCATCCTGTCAATTCTGTAAATATACTCCCCTACATCTTCCAAGAATAATATTTTATCCTTTGTATCTATTTCATAAGGCGTTCCCAAAGTAGAAGCTACAAGTGCCAGGTTTCCGCCGGTTATTTTCCCTCTGGCTTTTCCGGGAACCAGAGTTTTTATTTGGCAGCCCTCAGGGTTGTCAAGCTTTCCTAAAGGAGTTTTTGAAGCAATGGCTTTTAAATAGCTTTTTTTAGTAAAATCATCAAAATTCGAAATCATATCGGAGGCCGGCATGGGGCCGTGAAATGTAACCAAATTGCATATATTATTAAATGCTATGTGGAGGGCAGTTGCATCACTATAGCCTAAAAATACTTTGGGATTTTGTTTAACTGCTTCATAATCTATTTTATCAAGTATTCTTAAGCTGCCATAACCCCCTCGTATACAGAAAATTCCTCTGATTGAAGGGTGTTCAAACATTTTATTAATATCTGCTGCTCTTATTTCATCTTTTCCCGACAGGTATCCATATTTTTGATTGCAGCTCTCACCTACCACCACATTAAAACCTTGTTCTGCCAGTGATTGTACTGATTTTTCCACATGATCTTCTTCTCTGACGGCACTGGACGGGGCGATGAGTCCTATTGTATCTCCTTTTTTAAGGACTTTTGGCTTAATCATTTCATTCCTTCCTTCATAATATAAAATTAAGGATTAAAAAGAGAATTTACTCAATTTATGATATGCTGAAATATTCCAATTTATTTTAGTCTCAATCAGACAAAAGAAAATTAAATACGTATTAACAGGTGAGAAGGCAAAAGTAATAAATATTCCTTGCAGCTTAGAATTATAGAGATTATGATGTGTAAAGAAAGAACATTTTGTGAAAGAAAAAGGGAGGGAAAAGATTGAAGAAGAGAATTATTGCGGCAATGCTGATGATTTATGTTTCAATTATGCTGTCTGCCTGTGATTTAATCAATATAGGCGGTCGCACAATAGGACTAAACAGGGTTGAAGAAAACACACAAAAAACTATAGAGGCAGGCGGGATTAAAACAATTGAGGTTATCTCACCGGTTGGAAGTGTTGATATAGAAACATGGGAAAAGAATGAGATACAAATCGTTGCCACAAAAATAAACAATGGGTTAAAAGAAAAGGCCGAGCTTTTGGATGAGCTTAAGAATGCCGAGATATTTTATGAAAAGAAAGATGATAAATACACTATAAAAGCTTTCCTTCCCAAGTTTAAAAATAATGGCATGTCGGTGGAGTTTGAAATTTATGTTCCTCAGACAATAAAAGCATATAAAGTGGATGCAGAGGTTGGCGACATAAAGTTAAGCGGTGCTGAAGGAGATATTGATGTTGTTAATAATGTGGGTAAAATAGATTTAAATGACTGCTGGGGAGTTATAAATCTTAAAGCCGTAACCGGCGATGTTACTGTAAGAAAAAGCAGCCTGAAAGCCGATTCAGCCCTTACGAGCAACGTAGGAAGAGTTTTGTTTGACGGAACCATTGGCACTGAAGGAACATATAAATTCACGACAAATGTGGGTATGGTGGATGTATCCCTTCCTTCTGACACAGCCTTTGAAATAGATGCCAAAACCAATGTGGGAAATATAGATTGCGATTTTGATATATCCGGAACCGAGGAAAACATGGAAGTTAAGGGTAAGGTAAAGGGCGGCGGTGCAAAGGTTATTATAGTTAATAATACCGGCAGTGTAAACATAAGCAAAAGATAATTTTATGGATGCGATGAATTTTAAAATCATTGCATCCATTCTTTATTTTATGCATTAAAAGGATAAGCATAAGGTTAAGTTTTACCATCATCCTTCATATCTATAGATAAGAGATTTAATAAAATTAATTTAATAATATATATTGAAGCTTACTACATAGTGTGGAGGATTACAATGTCCAAGAAAAAATCCATAAATTTTAAAGACAAGTCCGATATGACAATTCCTGTCTCAGCCATTGTTTTAGTAGTGCTTGTATTATCTATTATAATTATATCTGCATGGCTTCAAAATAATAAAATTTTAAAAGGCATCAGCGTGAACAATGTCTATATAGGTTTTATGAAAAGGTCTGAGGCTGCAGATAAATTAAAGGTGGAACTGGAGCAAAGGCTTAAAGACAATTCCATAGATATCAAGTATGCCGATAAGGAATGGAAGCTTAAATATGAAGATGTTAAAGGGCATTATGATGTGGAAGCGGCTGTGGAGGATGCCTGGAAAATAAGCCGGAAGAGCAATCTTGTTGAACTGGCGTTAATTAATCTTGAGTTTATAAAAAGAGATGTAAACATTGAAATCAATGCAGTTTATGATGAAGAACTTCTTAGAAAAAAGCTTCAAGAAATAGCCGATAATATAGCAGAAAAACCGATAGATGCAACTATTACATACAAAGCAGGAACCTTTAATGTAACTTCCGATATACAGGGTACAGAAGCTGATAAAGAAGTATTCTTAAAAATGGTTAAAGAAATATTGGTCAAAGGAGTATCAGGAACATGTAATGTGCCTGTTGTTAAAACCCAGGCGCAAAAAACAGAAGAAATGCTGAAAGCCATCAAGGTTAAGCTGTCCAGATTTCAGACAAGTTTTTATTCCAGCAGCGGAAACAGGGCTACCAACATTATTGTAGGTACAAAATCCGCAGATGGCGCAGTCGTCATGCCGGGAGAAGTATTCTCTCTTAATAAGGTATTAGGTCCAAGGGTAGCCAGATACGGATATAAAGAGGCAAAGGTCATTGTAAACGGCGAGGTAGTGCAGGGGATGGGAGGGGGAGTGTGTCAGGTGGCAACCACTTTATACAATGCCGCCCTTTTGGCAGATCTTGATATTGTTGAGAGGAAAAATCACGGACTTCCTTCAACCTACATAGCTATGGGAAGGGATGCAACAATATCTGCCGGCTATATAGATTTAAAGATTAAAAATAACCGAAGCTGCCCAATTTACATACGAGGTGTAATATCAGGGAGCACTGTAGCATTTGAAATTTACGGAGATGATACAACAAAAAATTTGAGGGTGGATATAAAAACAGAAATAGTGGAGATAATAAAACCCAAGCCAAGAATTATTAACGACTACAGCCTACCCTGGGGAACTACCGTCACAAAGGAAGGCTCCAAAAACGGCTACAAGGTAAAATCATATAGGAAAACATACATCGACGGAAAGCTTGTAAGAGACGAAATATTAGGTGAAGACAAATATCTTGCCGTTAACGGAGTGGTTGTACGGGGCATGGCAGGAAAGCCTTAAGCCGGTTCATTCACAACCGCCACTTGCTGGACCCCGCCGGGGGTAGTCATTTGCGTATCCCCCTTTGCCTTCGTAGTTGAAGGCCTTTGAATATAATTGTTTATGTCTCTAGACACAGCAATAATTTGGTGATATAATTATTTTTGCAATTAAATCTGCGCGAGTGACGGAATTGGCATACGTATACGATTCAGGTTCGTAGTTTTAGGGGTTCGACTCCCCTCCCGCGCACCAAATACAGTATTATGAAGGTTTTACAGGTTTAAAGCCAACGGAAGTATTAAAAAACCACCTACGATTATTTAGTGTTTCGTAGGTGGTTTTTTTAATTCCTTTACCACTTCTTAGACGTATTTTACTTAATAGGAGTGGTATCCGTCAGGGAATTTACTTACAGATCATCTGGTTTAGGATATCATAGGCTCTGAATTATTAGAAAGATGATAACACAGTATTATTACCCATCAATGTGTGCATCTTGTGTTTAAAAGGCAGATGTATTAAAATTATAAATAATTTATAATTTGGAAATTTTAGGAGGCAAACCGGATGAATCACAAACTAACTGGATTTTATGCTGTAATCACAGGTGCATCGGATGGTTTTGGCTTTGAGATGTCCCGTACTTTGCTGCTTAACGGAGCAACTGTCGCGATGGCATCACGGCCAGGTGAAAAACTGAATGTAGCTGCAGGACGCCTGCAAAGTGAGGGATTGCAAGCCTTTGCTTTGCCAATGGATGTACGGAGTGAGCAGTCCGTTGATGAAGCAGTATCATGGGTTAAGAAAAACTGGGGGCATATTGATTTGCTTGTAAATAATGCCGGACTTGGTATAGGAAGAGTGAATCCTACAACCAATCCCAAGCTTTTTTTTGAGATAGACCCTGATGGCTTTCGGGACGTTGTTGAGACCAATTTTACAGGTTATTTCTTAGTTGCGAGAGGGTTTGCGCCTATGATGGTTGCCCGGAGGAAAGGGCGCATTGTAAATGTTTCAACAAGTCACTCCACCATGGTGAATAAGGGCCAGACTCCCTATGGGCCTTCCCGTGCGGGTGCTGAAGCACTGTCCAATATTATGACTGCCGAGTTGAGTGAATATGGAATTACTGTTAACGTGCTTCTTCCCGGTGGTGCTGCAGATACAGGGCTCATTCCGGAAGGATTACGGGAAGAATTCAGAAAAAGAGTTAACCTGTTAGGCCCTGATGTTATGAATGAAGCCATTCTTTTTTTGGCATCCCCTCTCGCTGAGGGAATGACGGGAGAACGTATCATCGCCAAAGACTTTCATCAATGGCTGCAAGACAAAGGAATTAAAATTTGAACTGCGGGTTATATGTATATTACTGTCAGAAGTACTGGAGGAATATAATTGAAGAAAATAATAACGGGTATTATAGCAGTTATCTTTATATTTTCTCTTTCAGCTTGCAGCAGCTCAGTTAAAAAACCAAGCATGTATATTGAGAAAGCAGAACTATCGCAGCAAGAAGAAAATATAGCTAAGTTGCTTGGAGACAATAATGATCAACTTATCTATGATTTTAAGCTGGATGATACCGTAAAAAGTGTTCAAATTAATACATATAAGCTGATAGATGGTAAATGGAAAATGATTTCAGGTGGCGGACAGCAATTTCCTGATGGCATGGGCAGACTTGCTCTCGATTTTGAAAATCTTGCCGAAGGGTTAAGGATAGCATTACAAAGCGAACATAGCAGCGGCTCAACAAAGTATTCTGCTGAACCTGCTGAAGAAATTACAGGAATTGGACGCGCAACGTCTATGTTAAATGATTTGACAGAAATCACTTATGAAAAAGAAATTCCACTGGTAGTACAAATTTCAACTGCTCAAAATTCAATTAATTCATATAATGTTGATTATTTCTTCACACCTGATGAATATCAGAAGCATAGTTATGAACATGTGTATGCGATTACAATTCTGTTCAGCCAAAAAACAGTTGGAGAATTGGACACGGCAAATTAACATTATCAGACCATGTGTAAATGAGTATAATGGGAGTCGGATCAATTCCTATCTTATAGTTTCAAAAAATAGAAATAACCCCTGAAACAATAGGGCTATTTCTATATGAATAAAAGGGGGAGAGCCCTTTTTTTATATAATAACCTTTTTATTTGAAGAACTTATGAAGAAAACGTGAGTTACTTATCAAAATAATTAATTGTTTATTAAGCCGAAAAATAAGTTGATTTATTGCTGGTTAACTTAGAATTAAAGAGTTAATTGAAGTGATAGAAAAATAGCTTTAAAGATTTCTTCTTTTTTAAAAAGTAAATTTGTAATAATTCTACATTTTTTTTAAAAATAGTGCCAAAAGGGCAAATTAATACCATGGGTATCACCTATATTCATTGACAACAATTACTAGTAGGAATTATACTATAAAGAAAGTATTAATAAACTTCTATATAAATTCAGACTGTCTAATTGCGCTTTTCATTGGGTATAAAGCTAAAAATTATACAATATTTTTTTGTGTTTAGGGCATTTATATATATGGGAAGCTCAAATAATCCGGAGTTTAAGTGTGGCGCTTCGGGTTAGTTTAGATGAGATGAATCAAATTTTAACAATACTTAAGTATGGAGGTAAATTGTAATGATCATTATTGGTGAAAAAATCAACGGTTCAATTCCATCTGTAGCAAAGGCTATAGCAGCAAGGGACGCAGAACATATCAAAAATCTTGCAAAAGCTCAGAGCGAAGCAGGAGCTCATTTTATCGACGTATGTGCCTCAGTTGAAGAAAACATAGAAGTAGAAACTTTAAAATGGCTCATCGATTTAGTACAGGAGGTTACAGATACTCCTATAGCTGTAGACAGCCCAAGTGCAGATGTAGTTGCAGCAGCAATGAAATACTGCAAAAAGCCAGGCCTTGTTAACTCAGTTTCAGGCG
This sequence comes from Oxobacter pfennigii, assembly GCF_001317355.1. Taxonomy (NCBI): domain Bacteria; kingdom Bacillati; phylum Bacillota; class Clostridia; order Eubacteriales; family Clostridiaceae; genus Oxobacter; species Oxobacter pfennigii. The sequence continues at coordinate 97,476 of NZ_LKET01000026.1, read as the reverse complement.
AAGGCAACAAAATTGATGTAATATTCCCAATCATTGCCGGAACTTCATGGGAATGCGTAGCTCTTCTTTGCGATGACACAGGGATTCCAAAGAGTGCAGAAAAGCGTTTGGAAGTTTTCACTAACATTATGGCAAAAGCTAAAGAATTCAACATCGATCCTTCCCGTATTCACATCGATCCACTCGTAGAAATGCTTTGTACATCCGAAGATGGCATAAATATGATTGTAGACTTAATTAAAAATATAAAATCACAGTACCCGACAATCAATGTTACAGGTGCTGCAAGTAATATTTCATTCAACCTTCCTGTACGTAAACTTGTTAACCAGGCATTCGTTGTTCTTGCAATGAACGCAGGAATGAACAGCGTAATTATGGACCCATTGAACAGAGATATGATGGGTATGATTTTTGCGACAGAAGCATTACTTGGTATGGATGATTACTGTATGGAATACATCAGTGCATACAGGGATGGTATATTCGGACCGGTAAATAAATAGTTATAAATATTCTTAGCTGTATAAATGTATAAGGCTTTAATGTGAGAGGATAAAAACGGTGCTGCTGGCCTTTGGCCTGATATTGCAGGATAGCGGGCCTTTGGACTAAAAGGAGCACCTTTCCCTTGTTAACGCTGAAATACATAATTATAACAAAATAAAAAGCATTCGGGTGGATTGCATAATCTTGCCCCTGTAATTGCCCAACAAAAGGAGGAAATTAAAATGTCAAAAATTGATGAAGTAAAAGCTGGCGTCGCAGCCGGTAAAACCAAAGTTGTTCCTGGTTTAGTACAGGAAGCATTGAACGAAGGACAAGCAGCAACTGCTATCCTTGAAGCAATGGTTGAAGCTATGGGAGTAGTAGGTGACAAATTCTCATCAGGAGAAATATTTGTTCCCGAAATGCTTGTTGCAGGTAAAGCAATGCAAAAAGGCGTAGAAGTACTTAAACCTGTTCTTGCAGGCTCAGGTGCAGTTTCCCTTGGAAAGTGCATAATAGGAACTGTTGCAGGAGACCTTCATGACATCGGCAAGAACCTTGTTGCTCTTATGATTGGCAGCGCAGGTTTCGATGTTATCGACCTCGGTGTTGACGTTCCGGCAGACAAATTCATTGAAACAATAAAAGCAAATCCTGATGTAAAAGTAGTAGCTTGCTCAGCACTTTTAACAACAACTATGCCGGCTATGAAAGAAACAGTAGAAACAATTAAAGCCAGCGGTTTAACAGGATTCAAGGTATTGGTAGGCGGAGCACCTATCACTCCTGAATTCGCATCTTCAATCGGAGCTGACGCTTATGCCCGTGATGCAGGCGGAGCTGCTGTTAAAGCTAAGGAATTAGTATAATTTAAATAAATATAACAATATAAAAAAGCCGGTTAATCCGGCTTTTTTATATTGTTATATTTAGGCTTTTTTTCTTGCTAAGTTTATGTATATTAATTAAACTAAAGTATTAGGATATTAGTATTGATTGGAAGTGAGACAAATAATGAAATATAAAATGCTTGTAATGGATATGGATGGGACACTTTTAACTAATGACAAAAGAATATCTGAAAGAAATAAGGAAGCTTTGGATAAGGCAGCAAAGACGGGCGTTATATTAGTTGTATCCACGGGAAGAATTTTTACATCTGCCAGAGTTTTTGGGGAAATGATAGGGGTGAGTTCCCCCATCATCGCTTCAAACGGAGCCTATATAAGAGAAAAGGACAGGGATGAAGTTGTTTATGCAATGCTTCTTGGGGAAAAAGCTATAAGAGATGTGCTGGCTGCATGTAAAAAACATAATCTTGTATGCCATTTCATGTCCAGCAACACCATATATACAGAAAAGCTCATTTATGCATCTTTGAATTATTCTAAGTGGAACAATGCCATGCCCGGGGACAGACAGGTACATATTCAAATTGTCAATGAGAATGAATGGGACGAAGTAATAAGAAAAAACAGCCCCCATATTCTAAAGGCTGTCATTGCCGATGAAAATCCTGATAAAATAGCAGCATTACGAGCGGATATTGAAGTTTTGGATGTGGAAGTAGTAAGTTCTGCTAAAAATAATATAGAGATAATGAATAAAGGCGTTTCAAAGGGCAAGGCTGTGCAGGTCCTGGCGGATTATTTCAACCTTAAAAGGGATGAAATAATCTGCATTGGCGACAATGAAAACGATATATCCATGATAAGGTATGCAGGTCTTGGCATAGCCATGGGGAATGCAACGGCCGAGACTAAGTCTGCCGCGGATTTTGTGACGCTTACTAATGAAGAAGACGGCGTGGCCTATATAATAGAAAAATTTATATTAAGTGAGCAATAATTGAAGCTGAAAACAGCTTAGGGGGGATAAAATGTCAAAGGTATCTTTGGTAGAATGTAAAAACTATGATATGGATTATGTATCTAAAGGTATAGATGAGACTTTTAATAATCTCGGCGGGATAAATAAATTTATAAATCCGGGAGACAAAGTGTTTTTAAAGCTTAATCTGGTTATGAAAAAAAATCCTGAGGATGCCGCTACCACTCACCCGGCAATAGTTGAGGCTGTTGCTAAAAAACTAATTGGGGCAGGGGCGAAGGTAATAATAGGCGACAGCCCGGGGGGGCCATATAATAAAGTAATTCTTCAGAGCTTATACAGGGCTTGTGGTATAGAAGCTGCAGCAAAGCAATCAGGTGCAGAATTAAATTATGACTGTTCATCAGAGGAGTATAACCATTCTGAGGCTGTGGCTGTTAAAAGGCTTACTTTGATAAAGCCTATGATGGACTGCGATAAAATAATTACGCTCTCAAAACTGAAAACTCATGGAATGGTATTATATACCGGAGCTGTTAAAGTTATGTTTGGCGCCATCCCCGGGGTATTAAAAGCAGAATATCATTATAAAATGCCGGACATTAAGAATTTCTCCAACATGCTTGTGGATATATGTACCCTTACAAAGCCTGTTCTATCAATCATAGATGGAATATACGGAATGGAAGGAGAAGGGCCTACGGCAGGTGCTCCTATTCATTCCGGGATATTGATTGCATCTGAAAATCCCTATGAAGCCGATGTTTCCGGGGCATATTTAATAGGCGTCAACCCATTGGACGTTCCTACAATTCAAAGATGCAGGGAGAGAAATATCGTTTCCGGCAATATAAAAGATATTGAAGTTATAGGTGTAAACCTTGATGATATGAGGAAAAGATACAAGGTTCCGGATATAAGGACTGTAAATTTCTCCGGTAAAATACCAAAACCTTTAGAGAGGCTAATGAGCAGGCATGTGCTTCCTCGTCCGGTTTTTTCACAGGAGGTTTGCATTGGCTGCAGCAATTGCAAGCAAAGCTGTCCTCCCGGTGCCATTACCATGGAAAATGGGCGGCCAAGGGTGGACCTTTATAAGTGCATCCGTTGCTTTTGCTGTCAGGAGCTTTGTCCTCATAAAGCCATTGAAATAAAAAGGCCGTGGATATTAAGGAAATTAGTAAAATAGGGGGTAAATCATGAATTTGAACATAGTAATGCTAGAGCCTGAAATTCCTCAGAACACAGGAAATATAGCCCGCTCCTGCGTGCTGACCAAATCAACACTTCATCTTGTCAAGCCCCTTGGTTTTTCAACAGATGACAAAAGCTTGAAAAGAGCAGGGCTGGATTACTGGCAGTATCTTGATATAAGGTACTATGACAGTTTGGAGGAATTATATGAAGAGTACAGATACGAAAGGTTTTTTTATGCCACCACAAAGGCTAAAAAGCTGTATACGGACATTGAATTCCAAAAAGGAGATTTCCTTGTTTTCGGTAAAGAGAGCGCCGGATTGCCGAAGGAATTGATCGAAAAAAACATTGAGAATTGCATGCGCATACCCATGATAAAAGAGAGTCTAAGGTCATTAAATCTTTCCAACAGCGTAAACATAATTATGTTTGAAGCGCTACGGCAGCTGGACTTTCCGGATATGAAATAAGGGGTTTCAATAAATGTTTTGCAATGTATGCAGGTTTTAGTATATAATATTAGTAGCAAGTACTAATTTCGGAGGTAATATTTAAATGAGCGTAAAAATTGTTACTGATAGCACTGCGGACATCCCTCAGCATTTAATTGATAAATATGGAATTATAGAACTTCCTTTGACTGTACATTTTGGAGATGAAGAATACAGAGACAGGATTGATATAACCTCAGAACAGTTTTATGAAAAATTGGTAAGCAGCAATAAGCTGCCCAGCACATCCCAGGTAAATCCTAAAGCCTTTGAAGATGTTTATAAGGCCGAGCTTGAAAAAGGAAACAGTGTAATTTCAATACACATTTCAAGCGATTTAAGCGGTACTTATCAATCGGCTGTTATCGCGAAGAGTGCACTGCAGGATGATAAAATAACGGTGGTGGATTCAAGAACTGCGACAATTGCCTTAGGTATGATAGCCTTAAAAGCAGCCGAGCTTTCAGAAAGCGGTATGGACCATAATGATATTGTGGAATTCATAGAGGATTATAAAAACAAAGTTAAGCTTTTAATAGCCGTAGATACCCTGGAATACTTAAAAAGGGGAGGAAGGTTATCAGGTGCCCAGGCCGTTATAGGCAACATATTAAATATTAAGCCCATACTCACTATTACCGATGGTAAAGTAGCGGTTGTTGAAAAAGCCAGAGGTATGAAAAAAGCCATAAAGAATATCGTAGAAATGATAAAAGAAAAAGGAACCGCCGGCAAAGGGCGTTTGATAGGTATTGCAAATGCCAAATGCCCTGATACTGCAGATGAACTTAAGACGTCAATATCACAAGAGCTTGGTGAAACAAAATTTATAGACACCAATGTAGGAAGCGTAATAGCAACTCACGTAGGCCCCGGCGCCTTCGGAGTAGCATATGTATAAATGTCCCCCATTGTATAAGCAGCCTTTTAGGCTGCTTATTTTTGTCGTTTTATAACTCAAATATTGCCTTTTGTGTAAATATTTTTATGTATATGCAGGATTTTTCAATGCGACATAGAAATATACTTAAGTTAATGATCATGTCCATTTAAAAAAGAGGGGGAAATAAAGATGAAAAGGATTATATCATTACTCATTACCGTGCTGATGATTGGCTCATTGATTGTATCATGCGGCCAGAAGCCAAGTGAACCCCAGCAGCCTACAGGTACACCCCAGGTAACGGGAACACCTACACCTGAAAAGAAAATGATAGTTGCCATGGTTACGGATACCGGCGGTCTCGGAGATAAGTCCTTCAACGACCTGGCATGGAAAGGCATAACAAAATTCGTTGAAGAAAATGGAGACGAGGCTGAATCAAAAGTTGCCCAGTCAAAGCAGCCGGAAGACTACCAGCCCAATCTTACTTCAATGGCTGAAGCAGGAGTTGACATTACATTTGCTGTAGGATATTTGTTTGAAAAGGCACTGGGAGAAGTTGCTGACGCAAATAAAGACAGCAAGTTTGCTATTATAGATACAGTGGTGCAAAAGCCCAATGTTGCTTCAGTAACATTCAAAGAACATGAAGGCTCATTCCTGGTAGGGGTTATTGCAGCTAAGACCACAAAGACAAATAAAGTAGGATTTGTAGGCGGAATGACGGGAGATCTTATAAAGAAATTTGAAACTGGATTCAGGGCAGGTGTAAAAGCTGTTAACCCGGAAATTCAGGTGCTTGTAAATTACACCGAATCCTTCAGTGATGCAGCTAAAGGAAAGGAAGCGGCTCTTTCACAATTTAACAGCGGTGCAGATGTTATATATCACGCCTCCGGCGGATGCGGACTAGGGGTCATACAGGCAGCTCAGGATAAGAACCTATGGGCAATAGGAGTTGACCAGGACCAGTCGGACCTTGCTCCCGAAAACGTACTTTGCAGTATGATAAAAAGGGTGGATACGGCTACATATTCAATAGCAAAGGCTACTCTTGAAGGGAAGTTCCCGGGAAATTCAGTTACAGTTCTCGGACTTAAAGAAGACGGCGTTGGATACAGTGACAATGCGGGAAATACATCAGCTGAGGCTAAAGAGCTGGCAGACAAATGGGCAAAGGCAATAGTGGACGGCAAGGTTGTTGTGCCCGAAAAAGAGGCTGATTTAGAAGGCTTCAGCGCCAAGCTGGAATAAAAGTTTAAACCATTTCTTAAAGCAAGCTAGATACATAGTTATCTAGCTTGTTTGATGGATGGAGAAAGGGGGATAAATATTGGGAGCCGTAGTTGAAATGAAGGGAATAACTAAAATATTTCCCGGCACTGTGGCTAACGACAGTGTGGATTTTACCCTTGAAGAAGGAGAAATACACGTGCTTTTAGGAGAAAACGGTGCTGGAAAGACTACCTTGATGAATATATTGTACGGTCTTACCAAGGCTGATAAAGGTGAAATTTATATTAAAGGAAGCAGTGTTAAGATAACTAACCCCAATATTGCCATATCAAAGGGAATAGGAATGGTGCATCAGCATTTTATGCTGGTTGAGCCTTTTACCGTTACGGAGAATATAGTCTTAGGAAGCGAGCCCAAATCGGGGCTGAGATTTGATAATAAAAAGGCCCGTGAAAATGTCTTGGAAATTTCACGTCAATTTGGACTGGATGTGGACCCGGATGCGAAAATCCAGGATATATCCGTAGGAATGCAGCAAAGAGTGGAAATTTTAAAGTCACTTTACAGAGGTGCGGATATTTTAATTTTAGATGAGCCTACGGCTGTTTTGACTCCCCAGGAAATAGAGGAATTGGGGGAGATTTTTAAACAGCTTGTAAATCAGGGAAAATCAATAATACTCATAACCCATAAGCTTAAGGAAGTTATGAGCATGAGCAGCAGAGTCACCATATTAAGGCGGGGAAAAGTAGTAGGAACGGTGAAGACAAAGGATGCAGATATGGAAACTTTAGCTGAAATGATGGTAGGAAGAAAAGTGAGCTTAAAGCCTGAGAAAACCAGGGGAAAGATTGGACAAACCGTCTTGGAAATCAAGGGGTTAAAAGCTGTAAACAATCGGAAGATGGAGGCCTTAAAAGGTATTGACCTCGAGGTTAAAAAGGGTGAAATACTGGGTATTGCAGGTGTTGACGGAAACGGACAGACAGAGCTTGTTGAAGCAATAACCGGCCTTATAAAACCGACGGAAGGCAGGATTACAATTAACGGCAGGGATATAACAGGAAATTCACCAAGAAAGGTAATTGAGGCTGGAGTTGCACACATACCCGAGGACCGGCATAAAAGAGGTCTTGTGCTTAAGTTTTCGCTGGCAGAGAATATGATACTGGGAAGCCATTATTTAAAGGCATATAAAAAGGGAATGATGATGGATTATACAAATATAAACAGCCATGCTAAAAAGCTCATTGAAGAATTCGACGTAAGAACTCCCGACGAAAAAGTACAAGCATCTTCATTATCGGGAGGCAATCAGCAAAAAGTTGTGGTGGCAAGGGAAGTGGACAGAGAGCCGGAGCTTTTGATTGCGTCACAGCCCACAAGAGGCCTGGATGTGGGCGCTATCGAATATATACACAAAAGACTTATTGAAGAACGGGATAAAGGCAAAGCCGTGCTGCTGGTTTCACTTGAACTGGACGAAATAATGGAATTGTCCGACAGGATTGCCGTCATGTATGGCGGGCGGATATCAGGAATAGTTGATGCAGGGGATGCCGATGAAACGATGCTGGGTGTTATGATGGCAGGAGGAGAGCAAAGGGGGGAAAGTAATGGCTGATAAATATATTAAGCCCTTTTTGAAAAGCATTTATCTCCCTGTAATCTCAATACTTGTATCCTTTGGTGCAGGGTTTTTGTTCATGCTTTTGATAGGATATCCCGTATCCCAGGCTGCTAAAGCATACATGGCCCTTGTCAAGGGAAGCTTTGGATCCTTAAAGATAATAGGTGAAACTTTAGTATATTCTACCCCCCTTATATTTACCGGCCTTGCCCTATCGGCGGCATTTCGCTGCGGTTTATTCAACATAGGTGCGGAAGGTCAATTTATAATCGGATCCTTTACTGCTGTGTGGGCAGGCTTTGCCCTGGAGGGACTTCCATGGTTTCTTCATGTGCCTGCATGCTTGATTGCAGGGGCGGCAGGCGGTGCCATATGGGCGGCAGTTATAGGGATACTGAAGGCAAAGCTTGGATGTCATGAGGTAATAAACTCTATAATGTTAAATTATGTGGCTTGGTATTTAAGTAATTTCCTTTCCCTTAAAATTCCTTATTTCAATATGCCTTCAAAGGCTTTTACCAAGGATATTGCTGATACGGCAAAGCTTTATCCATTGTTTCAAAATTCCAGGCTTACTGCAGGGATTTTCATTGCCATTTTGTGCGCCGTGATTTTATACATCATATTATGGAAGACTGTTTTGGGATATGAGATTAGGGCGGTAGGCAATAATCCTGCAGCTGCCGAATACGGCGGTATAAGTGTGTCCAGAAATTTAGTTCTTGCCATGATCTTATCGGGAGCATTGGCAGGTATGGGCGGAGCTGTACAGGTGCAGTCGGTAAACTTCAGAGTAAATCAGCTTCTATCCTTTACAAACTATGGACTGGATGGCGTTGCCGTTGCTCTGGTGGGAAAGCAGCATCCCTTTGGTGTGGTATTCGGTGCCATACTTTTCGGTGCGCTGGCTAAAGGATCTTTTCAGATGCAGTTTTCGGCCGGCGTGCCTAAGGAAGTTGTAGGTTTGATACAGGGGATAATAATAGTTTTTATAGCTGCCGAGCAGATTTTTCTCTTTTTTAACAAAAGAAAGGGGGCAGTTAGCTAATGGACTTTTTAACCAATATAGCATTTTTGATAAGCTCTACCTTAAGGTCAGCCACTCCTTTGATTTATGCAGCTTTAGGCGGAACCTTCTCCGAAAGCTCGGGAGTTACCAATATAGGCCTTGAAGGTATTATGATAACCGGTGCCTTTACATCCGTTGCCGTTTCCCATTATACAGGCTCACCCTGGCTGGGAGTTTTAGGTGCGGCGGCATCGGGAATGCTGATTGCAGGCTTGCATGCATTTTTAAGCATAAGGTATAAGGCAGATCAGGTTATAAGCGGTGTTGCCATTAACCTGCTCTCGGGAAGCCTTACGGCCTTTCTCATTAATGTAATATGGGGACAACCCGGCCAGTCAAACCCTGTAAATGGCATAGCTTCTTTCCCGACTTTCCTTGATAACATTCCCTTTATCGGAAACATAACAAAAGGAATAACGCCCTTTGTATATATAGCTCTGATTTTTGTATATATTTCCCATTTTGTCCTTTTTAAAACCCCCTTCGGATTAAGAGTGAGAGCAGTAGGAGAGCATCCAAGGGCAGCAGACACGGTAGGTATTAATGTTTATAAAATCAGATATATCTGTGTAATACTGTCCGGACTTTTGGCAGGTATTGGCGGCGCCTCACTTTCTGTTGGCATGGTTAACGGTTACAGGGACGGCATGACTGCAGGAAGAGGGTTTATTGCCCTGGCAGCCATGATATTCGGAAAGTGGAAGCCGGTAGGCGCCATGATGGCATGTTTCCTCTTTGGTTTTACCGATGCGGTCCAGGTGTTTTTACAGACTTGGGGAGTAAAAATAGATACAAGCCTTTTGGTTATGACGCCTTATATAGTAACCATATTGGCCCTTGCAGGATTTATAGGCAAATCTACAGCCCCTGCAGCAGACGGAGTACCCTATGATAAAGATGAGAAGTAAAAGGAGAACAAACGAGGTTTAGATAGATGCCTCATGGCAGGAAGCTATTAAGCTAAGCCATATTTTATGAACATCATCCAATTGAGTGATGTTCATTTTTTGTGCAGTTATTTTCATTATAATCTGTTATATTCCATAGGTTTGATATTTTTGTTTCTATAGTTTTTCTGATATACTATGCTCAGGGTATTCATATTTTGACGAGGTGAAGAATTATGGTGTCGATTGAAAGAATTGCGGCCTTTATCAAAAGACAAAAAATAGCCTTTATTGCTTCTGTTGATAATAATGGCTTCCCTAATCAGAGGCCGTACTGAAACCACGAAAGACAGACGGGCTGAAAACTTTTTATTTCTCAACAAATACCTCTTCTATGCGTGCTGCCCAATACCGCAGTAACCCAAAAGCCAGCATTTATTTTTATCATAAGGGAGTTATAAAGTATGAAGGAGTTATGCTTATAGGAATTATGGAAGTTCTTGAAGATGAGTCAATTAAGAAGGAACTATGGCATATTGGCGATAAAATATTTTATCCTGAAGGTGTAAAGGATCCTGATTATTGTATTTTAAAGTTTACTGCACTAGAAGGACGTTATTATTGCGACTTAAAAACAGAATGCTTTTCATTATAAAATCCGCTTTAAAAAGTTTTTTTAATTTTGTAATATATAGAGGATTAATGGATAATTTGTAGAATAATAATCAAACAAAATCCATATAAGTAGAAAGTAGTAATAAATAAAATTAGGTGTCAAATTATTCTGCCTCAAAAAGGATGTAGATTGTGTAATGAAAAGTATAAAATTCATCATTCCGATTATCGTACTATTATTTTTATTGATGCCTTATTTGGTATTTGAAAGAGAAATGTCCTTTTTGCCAAGAAATGTACAAAAACAAGATATTTTAAAAACTGATATGAATATACCGGAAGCAGAGAAAAAAGCATTATCATTTCTGGTTGAGAGCATGTCAGGACCTCAGCTATCAATATATACTAATTATTTAAATACCAGCGGTGATAAAAGCAATACTGCTTCAGGACAGGATATTCTGTCGGAATCCCAGGGATTGCTTTTATTATATATGTTAAATCGGAATATAAAAGAGCATTTTGATCTTTGCCTTCATTGGACAGTTAACAATCTATATATTAATAAAGGGTCGTTCTCCTGGATCAAAAGGAAGACATCAGAAAGTGAAATGACTACAGCACTTATTGATGATTTAAGAATTGCAAGAGCGTTGATATTAGCATATGAAAAATGGCAGGATGACAGATATTTGAAGTTAGTCCGTAAACTATCCTCGGCAATGTTAAAATACAACATACAGGATCTTATGCCACTGGATTTCTATGATTTTGCTTCAAGGAATAAGGCCAATTGCATTACAATTTCATATGCTGACTTATATACAATGAAAAAGCTTGCTTTGTTTGATTCAAGATGGGAAAAAGTATATACAAATTCATATGAATTAATTAAAAATGCGGCATTTGAAGGAACAGGCCTGTATATGTTTCAATATGATTTTGATAAAATGGCGTACAGTATAGATGAAGATATCAGCCTTATTCAATCGGTATGTGTCATGCTGCACCAACAAGAGACAGGACAGCAAAATAAACAGGGGACTGACTGGATATGGGAGCAGTATTTAAAGCATGGAAAATTATTTGCTGTTTACTCTTCAAGTACATTTGAACCTGCTACAGATATTGAATCTACTGCTCTATATGCATTAGTTGCAAGATTGTTTTATGAATCAGGGGATATACAAAAAGCACAAATATTTATTAAGGAATGCGAGAAGTTTCAAGTGGGCAATGAAGAATCCGAAATCTATGGGGCCTTCGGAAATGATATGAATTTGGAAGTTTATTCTTTTGATAATCTTGAGTATATTTTATCTTCCTCAATAATATTCTCAAACAAATAAGACCGTACTAAAGGAGAATAGTTTGAAAAGGGCGTAAATAGAAAAGAATACTATTTTAAGAGGAGCATAATGATTAAAAAGTTTGATTTACTTGTGAATGCCAGGCATATTTGGAAGATCTTTAAATACCTTATTTTGGGAGTTATTACTACGATAATTAATTTTTGTGTGTTCAGCTTATGCCTCATTATAGGTATGCACTATATGGTCAGCAATTTTACGGCCTTTGTAATATCTGTATTATTTGCTTATTTTACTAATAAAAAATGGATTTTTAGTGATTCTAATACAGAAAAGCTATATTTTCCTGAATCCATCAAGTTTATAGGGGCCAGGATTTTCACACTGGTGCTGGAAAGTATCATTCTTTATATATTTATAAAGAAAATGTCACTAAACGAATATGGTGTTAAGGTTGCAGCCAATATAATGGTTGTAATTATAAATTATATCTTAAGCGAATTTATCGTTTTTAAAAAAGATAAAAATGGAGATAAGGCCTATTATGAGTAAATATATGAAACCGTCCATATTCGCAGTTATACTGTTAATCCTCATATCAGGATATGCATTGTTTTGCCAGCCGCTTATCGGCCTGGCAGATAATGGGGATTTCTTCAGAATCATAGCATCGAATGGTTTAAAGCATGAGCAAAACAGGGACGTAAACGATTTTTTTGGCTATTTCAATTATAAATATGATAAGCTTCAGTATTATAATGAATTAGAGGGTAAAATAAAGTCTACTCATAATATAATTCTAAGGTTATCTATTGCTATAGACGACATTTTTACCAATGATGAGAAATTTGATATAAGATTTCAAGCAGCTATATGCCTTATTGTACTTGCTTTTAGCATATATTGGATGGTGGAAATTGCTGAAGCCATGACACAAAACAAAAAGCTTCAGTATTTTTTTGCACTTATGGCAGTTGTCATATTTGGAGATATTGGGTATACTTCGTATTTTAATAGTTTTTATGGGGAAGCTATTGCTTATCCTTTCTTTCTTCTTTCAATTTCAGCACTGTTAAAGTTCATATTAAAAGATGGGATGAAGATAAGATATATACTTACGTTTTTTATGGCAACCTTTATTTTTATAGGTTCTAAAAATCAGCTTGCACCTAATGGTATAATAGCTTGCATATTGCTGATTACATTGCTTTTTTTTCGAATTGAAATTAATAAAAAGATATTGGCGGTTGCTTTTGGGTTTATACTTTTAGTGTCAACATTGGTTTTCTATATTGTTATAGATGACAGTATTTATTTAGTTAATAAATATCATATGATGACAAGAGGAATTATGCTTTTCGAACCGGACGTACAACAGGTCACAGAGGAATCAGGACTTAACGGTCAATATTCACTTATGGCAGAGACTATCTATTTTGACAGGACACCCGCTATAGACCCTAAGGATGAAATACTTATAAAAGACTTCTATTCTCAGTACAACATAGCTACCGTAACCATGTACTACTTCACGCATCCTAAAGCCTTTTCTAAAATGATGGAGCTGGGCTGGAAAAATAGTTTTACTGTCCGGCCGGAGGTATTGGGAAATTATACAAGAAGTTCCGGAAGAGACTTTGGCGAGAGAACATCTTTTTTTACTGTATGGAGTTATTTTAAAGATAATTATATTCCCCATACTTCAGGGCTAATATATATTATTTTTACTATTTATGTTGCATTGTCAATAAACAGAATACTAAAATATAGACAGAAAGGCAGGCGAGTTATAGACCATTGCTTTGAGGCTGTAATGGTATATATATTCCTTACAGGTTTTTCACAGATTCTAGTTTCTTTTATCGGGGCGGGGGATGCTGACTTAAAAAAGCATCTTTTTATGACTACTGTATCTCTGGATATATTGTTTTATTTTAATTTGATATATGCAATTTCGATTTTCCACAAAAAGTCTAGTAGGAAGGAGGCCGTCTATGGAAGAAAGACATAATAAACTGATTTCAAGAAGGATAGATTTGGCAGTTACTTTAGTAATAACAATGTTTTTTGTTTTAATAATTACATTTTCATACGGTGAATTTAATAAAAGTATGACCAATGTTTTCATAATTTTGTTTGTTATGATAGGAGCAGTAGTTGGGTACTATACCAACATAACCGCAGCTATATTCTATTCCATAATATTCAATTTTCTGTATGCAAGCATAAATATATATTTAAATTTAGCAAATATATATAATATTGGTTTTGAGATATACTTCTGGATGGTAGCTGTACCTTTATTTTCAATTATATTTGCTTATAAAGGAAAAATCCTCAAGGAAATACAAAGTGAAAACTGCGCCCTTAAAAAAGAAAATGAAGAACTTGTCATGATAGATAAGGAAACACAGCTTAGAGGTTCCCAAACATTTTTTGACGAACTTCAATCCTATATGAACATCAGCAACAGGTATGGTATTGAGGTATATTTAATGCTAATTAAAATTAAATATCATAATGAGATCATCAGGGTACTAGGGGAAGCAAAGTACAAAAAGATTATTAACCGGATTTCCCAAATAATTGATAGTGTACTCAGAGAAGAGGATAGAAAATATATATTGAGAAATATGGATATGTTCGGCATAATATTTCTGTCCAACAAGGATGGGGGTAAATACGTGGAGAAAAGGCTTAAAGAAGCGATTTGCTCAACTGAATTTAAAGAGGATTATCTTATAAACAGAATAAAACTTGAAATCATTACGGGAATAGTAATTTATGATAAAAATATTATAAATAATCCATATGATTTTTTCAGAATGGCAGAAAAGGATATGGAATATGATGTGTAATTTTGCCTATAGAAGAGTATTGATAGTGTTAAGCCGGATAGTATTATGTTCTGCTGGGCTGTGCTTTTTATACTCAATCAGCAGTTATGCTTATGAAAAGTCCCCTAAGTATATTCTTGTATATAAGAACTTGTATGAATATGGGAAAGATGAGAGCAGTATACTCAATATATATTGCCGCTTGAAATCCGATGGAAAAAATGTGCTGCTGCTTCAGGCAGACAATATTGACAACCATAAAATAGAGCAGGGAGACAAAATAATTATCGTTCCTTATAGTTTTAATTATCAAAGTGAATATAAGCTTATAACGGATGCTTATGCCAATAATGAAGTGCTGGTTTATGGGGAACAAAATATTTGGTCAGAAAAGCTACTTGAAAATAAAAAGCTTTTTATAGAGATTGATAAAATTTATCCTTTTTCCGACTTGAATAAGGTTATGGATATGGCTGATAGTTTAAATGAGAATGGCATAACACCCGTTTTCACTGTTATGCCTGTTTACGATAATTATACATTGGAGGCTTATGATAAATATATTGAAGTTTTAAAGTATATAGGGAAAAATGGTGGACAATTCTTTGTACATGAACCCATCATAAATGAAGATGGTACATATAATATGGATTCTAAGCCGCTTTTAAAAAGAGCTGTTGAAGAATACAGAAAAAGAGGCATTGATATAGTTGGGATTAAGATATCTATGGATAGGCTGTTTTCAAGTAATGAAATCTTTAAAGATTTATACCTGCCTTTTATACTGGTGACGGAACAAGAGGGTAAAATAAGCTCCAGTCTTGACTTGTACAAAATATCGGATATGATCAGCGGGCATGTTATGATCACCGGCCGCAAGGCTGATAAGTATAATATTTTTTCTTATATGTCCAAAGGAAATTATATATATGAAGACTTAATAAGTCTTGATATTAATAAGGATTCAGAAGATTTGGATGCACTTCTTGACATGCTCCGCAGCGAAAAAATTGAGGTCGCGGATTTTAAAACTAAAAATTTTGATTATAGCCCTGATGATAATAATGTAAATATTCCCAAAGAAGAAGAAAAACCAAAGACACAACTTGACCAATTTAAGGAGCTGGAAATAGAAAAAATTAAAGGCAGCAACCTGGAAGAAGAAAAGCCGGGGGAGGTGGGTTATGATATATCCCAAATTATAGATATAGGTATTAAAGCGTCCGTAGCGATAATTTGTATATTATCCATTTATATATATATCGGAAGGCGGTACGATATTAAAAAATTATTTAAATAATAAGGTTGGTATTTATGTTACAAGGCATATATGACTATCTATTAATGGGGTCACTATTTTCAATATGGATTGTTGTTCTGATTAATATGGTGTTGGTCAACAGCGGTTTTATTTCATATATTAAACACAATAAAGACGAGAAAAAGGCCAGAGTTATTAATAATCCGCCTTTTGTTTCTATATTGGTACCTGCCCATAATGAGGCAAAGGTTATAGGTAAAACAGTGCAGTCTCTGCTGAGCTTAAATTATGAAAACGACAGATATGAGATTATAGTGGTAAACGACAATTCAAGTGATAATTCTGCGGAAGTTCTTCAGAAAATTAAAGAAAGAAACCCGGACAGGAACTTAATAATCATTAATACCGATAATGTAACAGGCGGAAAAGGCAAATCCAATGCATTGAATATAGGGTTTGAGCAGAGTAAAGGAAGCCTGATTGCAATTTATGATGCAGATAATACTCCTGAAAGACAAGCTTTGTATGAATTGGTCTATGCCATACAAAAAGACAATAAAGCGGGGGCTGTTATTGGCAAGTTCAGATGCAGAAATAAAAATAAAAACCTTTTGACAAGGTTTATAAATCTTGAGGGTATCTATTTTCAATGGATGGCCCAGGCTGGGAGATGGCAATTACTGAAACTTTGTACAATACCGGGTACAAATTTTATTATAAGAAGATCTATATTAGAAAGTATCGGCGGTTGGGATACAAAGGCAATAACTGAAGACACTGAGATTAGTTTCAGAATATATATGATGGGTTACCACATAAGATTTTGTCCATATTCCGCCTCCTGGGAACAGGAACCCGAGAATATTGCAGTATGGCTTAAACAAAGGAACCGCTGGGTAAAGGGGAATTATTATGTTTTGGTTAAAAATTTTAGGTATCTTTTTAACAGCAAAGCAGGTCCTGTGAGGTTTGACCTGTTCTATTTCCTATCGGTATATGTTTTTTTCTTAACAGGGGCTGTAGTGTCGGACTTGATTTTCATATTAAGTGTTGGCGGATTTATTGAAACCCATATAATGGGGTATAGCTTGCTTATATGGTTTATGGCCTATGTGATTTTTATATTATCTGTTTTAATTTCGACTTCAACAGAGAGGGGGGAACTTAACGCCTCAAACTTCGGCATCATTATTATTATGTATTTTACTTACTGTAAGCTTTGGACATTTATTGCCGTAATTGGATTTATAGGTTTTATAAGGGATATGATTTTAAAACGTGAAACAAAGTGGTATAAGACAGAGAGATTTGATTAAAGGCTGTGTACTTTTAAATGATTAATTAAATTTAAGTGTTTGAAGCACTTCAATATTAAGGTGATTTTTATTAAATAATGCTCTCGTTATAGCATTTGATTGTATGAAAAGCAAAATACAAGGAATTTCAATGGAAATAGGTGAAATAGATGAAAAATATAATTTTGAAAAGATGGATGGTTATTTTCACTGTTATTTTGTTGCTGAATACTGTTTCTTCAGCAATTTATAGTTATGCAGTTGAGGATAATGCCAAAGGCATAATAGACGATAAGCAGATTACCATAGTCCATGATGAAAGCGGCGGGCTTAAGTATACTTATAAAGTTCTTAAGGATGTGGAACTTAGGGGTATTAACGGTGAAAGCAAATGGTTTTTTAATGTAGACAAGGAATTGCAGGTAAGGGATTTCAAACTCAATTTGTATTGCACATTAAGTCCTATGATTATCAAGGATACATCATACATAACTATCTACATAAATAATTTGCCTGTACAATCCATCAGCCTGAAGGATGAAGAAAATAATTTGGCAATGAACTGGGTGGTTAATATACCTGCAGATAAGGTAAATACAGGCTATAATGAGTTAACTGTTAAGACCCATACCAAAACTTCCTATGATCCATGTGAAGATGATGAACATATTGTAAACTGGATTATTATTGATGGTAATACCAACTATGTTGTTACATATGATAAGAAATCTATATATAATGGGATAACAGATTTTGCGAGACCTTTTGCAGGGGTATACCCAGACAACTCCCCTGGTATTGGCGTTGTAATTCCTGATTCTTATAGCAATGAGGAATTGTCAGCCGCTTTAACAATGATTGCTCATATGAAAGCGTATCAATTAGGGTATCAGGTAAAAACTACACTGGTTACTGCCGGTGACCAGCAAATAGATGCATTCGACAGTTTGGTATATATAGGTAGCTTTGCAGGCATGCCTGAAAGTTTTAAAATACTATTAGAAAATAATTCCAACGATGATATGAATAATGCCAATATTTACAGGGCAGTGACAATGAATAGCGGAAAACCTTTATTAATCATTGCATCAGATAATAGTAGAAGCCTTATAAATGCTGTAAAGGCTTTAAGCAACGACCAGCTTAAAGAACAAATGATATTTAATAAATATTTACTGTCACCGGATATTGATACAAAGATAAAAGAAACGAAGATAGGAGATTATATTTACTTAAAGAACCTAGGTTTAAATGGAATAAAGGTAGAAGGCATTAAAAAACAGGTTGTGACCATTGGGGTAAGGATTCCATTTAATGAAGTATTGGCTAATGAGTCCAGCATTGATTTGAATATAAGATATTCTGATAATCTTGACTATGAAAAATCTATGGTTTCACTTTATATAAATGGGATTCCCATTGCAAGTGAAAAACTGGATAAGGAAAAAAAGGATTTTCATACAGTTAAAATGTTTATCCCCAAGGAAGCTAGAAGTTTCAGCTATTATGACCTGCGGGTTGAATTTGACCTCATACCAAGCGGTGAAATTACTTGAGAGAAGTATCTAATAAGTATGCCGTGGGCATACATACAGGAAGACAGTTTCTTTTATATGCCAAAGCAGGAAAGAAGCATCATGCAATTTGAAAATTTGCCATATCCGTTTTCCAGAGATAATGATCTGGATAATACAACAATTGTATTGCCGGACAATCCTCAAAAACAAGATCTTGCAATAGCAGGCAATATTGCTGAATTATTAGGAATCAGCATAGAAAACAATGAAGGGATAATATATGCTGTAAAGGGAGCGGCTATTGATGAAGAACATAAAGCGGATAACCTGATCATATTCGGAACTCCGGATAAAAACAGTGTCATAAAAGATGTCAACAAAAGCTTATGGTTTAGATATAACGACCTATTTACTACAGTGCTTTCCAACGAAAAATATGAGCTACTGCCCGAAACCTCAAAAACAGCAACCTTTATTGAATTGAAGGCATCTCCATACAATAATAAAAAAGGTATGCTGACTATAACATCGTTAGATAATCAATCCATAAGAGATTCCATGGCTTATTTTATGGATGATAAACGGGGATTACTGACGGGGGATGCGGCTATAATAAGCAAGGATGGAGAATTGGTAACCCTAAGGTTCCAAAAAGATGAAGGAAAGAGGCCGGATATAAGTGCTTTTAATATTACAAACAAATTTATATGGAATTATATCATTTTTGCAGGAGCAGTGCTGTTATTAATGTCCGTTGGCCTGGGTTTATATTTATATAAAAATAGAAAAGCAAAGGAAACTAAGGTCAGAAAGCACAGAAGGCCCGGAGGCAGAAGGAGGAGAGGGTAAAATCTTCGCCTTAAGCTCTTTATGTATAATTGGGTATATTAAGGGAGGCGCTTATGATGACTCTGGCTAATTTGAAGTATAATATTTTTTTAAAAAGTATCATATTTTACTTTTCATTGATGACGTTAATGTATATTGTTAACATTTTGGGCTGGGATATAAATATTATCAGCCCCTGCTTTACCCAAAAACAATTTCAAGGCATGGAGAAAAAAGAAGACATTTCGATGGATGCTCACGTCAATATGATAAAAGTGATGAAATACCTGAAAAGTATTTATGGAAGTAAGGTTCTTTCCGGACAGCATATATCCCAGGATTTATTGGAAGTTGATGCAATTTATAAAGTGACGGGAAAGAAGCCTGCCCTCATCGGGTTTGATTTTATGGATTCTTCACCCTCCAGAGTGAAATATGGAGCCAATGGAACTGATATTAAAAGAGCTGTCCGGTGGTGGAATGAAGGAGGGCTTGTGACCTTTTGCTGGCACTGGAATGCACCTGCGGGCCTTATTAATAAAAGACCCGATAAGCAGTGGTATCGGGGGTTTTATACCGAAGCAACTACATTTAATTTTGCAAAAGGAATCCGCAACGTGGAATCTG
Source organism: Oxobacter pfennigii (assembly GCF_001317355.1). Lineage (NCBI taxonomy): Bacteria > Bacillati > Bacillota > Clostridia > Eubacteriales > Clostridiaceae > Oxobacter > Oxobacter pfennigii. The sequence continues at coordinate 77,474 of NZ_LKET01000026.1, read as the reverse complement.
AAGAGTACCGGCTGATGATACGGGACATGGACGCTATCGCCGAAGAATTAAAAAAATTGCAGAAGGCAGGAGTCCCCATACTCTGGAGGCCTTTACATGAAGCATCCGGCGGCTGGTTCTGGTGGGGAAGCCGCGGGCCTGAGCCATACAAAAAGTTGTGGAGAATAATGTATGAAAGATTCACGAATTATCACGGCCTGGACAATTTGATATGGGTATGGAACGGCGAGCATCAGGACTGGTATCCGGGAGATGATGTGGTGGATATCGTTGGGATAGACTTCTATGGGCTCAAACATGATTATTCGCCCAGGCAAGAAGAATTCAAGGTGGCAGAAGCATATTCCGGAGCACATAAAATGGTGGCTTTGACGGAAACCGGAGTGATTCCGGACCCGGAGCTTATGCTGAAAACAGGAGCGAAATGGCTATGGTATCTAACATGGTCTGAAGAATTGGTACTTGCAGATGATAAAAAAAGCTATTCGGAAGAATATACGGAAGCCTGGATGTTGAAGAAAGCTTACCTGCATGAAACAGTTATCACAAGAGATGAGCTTCCTTCCTTCCGGTAATGAAACTTGACTGGTGATTTAATTTTATGAAAGAGGATACCTGCTTATGAAAAAATATTTAACTTATTTTTCGTTGATTGGAGCTTTTTTTATGATTTTTTCTTTCAGGGCTAAAGCTTCTGAATCATCATTGAGTGCAGGGGACGCTCAATGGTATTACTATGAATCATTCTCCGATAAAAAATTAAATAATAACATAGTCAAAGATAAAAACGGGAAAGAAATATGGCGGATTAATAATGTAAAGGAACAAAAAAATACTATAACAGATACGGGAGCTTTAGAATTAGGTGATGCCCGGTATATGCAAAGAGCTGTTTTAACTGATGAACTATGGGGTAATAAACAGGATTATGCAATGGAGTTTAACATAAATATTCAGAAGGCAGGGAATGAAGGGCATTCCGGCAGGCCAATAGCAGTTATCATTCCCCGCTCCAGAGATAAAGAGTATTATGCTGTTACTTACTATATGGAAAACACCATTGCAAATCAATTTAAATTTAAATGGGCAATCATAAATACTTCTGCCCCCACAAAGATGAAACCTCTTGTTGAAGGGTATCATTTGCTAAAGGAAAATATTGATTATACTGGCCGCCTTGTTATTGAAAATACAAATGAAAACAATGTCAATATAAAATTTTATATTGACGGCCCTACAAGTCCAATGAAAGAATACAAACCGCTGCTTGAATATACCGACAACACCAGTTATAAAATATTGTCCGGGGCTACGGGCCCTGCTTTAGGAATGGCAGGCTACTCCGATGACGGATGGGGGACTTCACCTGTCGTGCGGTATGATAACATTAAACTATATGATATTGACCGGTTTGAAGAATATGAGAGGCAGATGAAGGAATATGTACTTATTAATCCTAAAGACATAAAATCAAATAAGGCATACGGACAAATAAAATATCTGATTAATAAAGGCATATTAAATGTTTATTCAGACAATGATTTTAGGCCTTATGAGAATGTTTCGGCATCACAGTTTCTAAAGATGCTGATAGCTCTAAAAGGCGAAAAGTATCCAAAAGAAGAGCCTTATAGCACTGATTATTGTATTAAACGCGGAATAGAGCTGGAAATAATCAAAGAAAATGAATTTTCAGAGTATAATAATCCCATTACAAAATACGATGCGGCTTTAATGATTGCAAGATTTAACGGTAAAAGAGCAGTGACTACAAAATATGGATCTTTTATTAAGGATTATATGGATATACCTGATAAATACAAGAACGCTGTAATTCATAGCTATTATGAAGGTTATTTTATACTGGATGATGATTTCAGGTTTTCGGGTAACAACAAAATCAGCAGGGCAGAGGCCTCAACTGTTTTATTAAAAATGCTGGACGCCGGTCTTAGAAAAGTGAATTATGATTTAGAACTTCCCCACATATTATCGTCAGGAGCTGTCTTGCAGGGGAATAAAAAAGCTCCCATCTGGGGCAGGGGTGTTTCGGGAGAAACTATTACCGTCAGGTTTAGGAATCAGGTTAAGACCGCCCTTGTAAAAAACGGACATTGGTATTTGGAACTTGATCCTGTATCTTATGGAGGCCCCTATACTTTAACTGTAGAAAATGACAAGAAAAAAATTGTACTAAGCGATATAATGGTCGGTGAGGTATTTATTGTGGCCGGCCAATCCAATGCGGAAATGTTTCTTGGCGAGTGCAATGGCGCAGGGGATACAGTCAAAAAATTTAAGAATAAGCCAAATCTGCGATTTTATTCAGGAGAACAGATTACGGCTGTCACACCTAATTTTACAAGCATTGGCAAATGGGAACATTCTTCTGAATGGGCGTTAAAAGAGTCTCCAGCCATAGGGACCTTTTTTGCAGAAAAATTGCTTGAATATAATGAAGAATTGGCTAAGGTTACTATAGGCATAATAAGGATGACATATGGAGGTACCAGTATCGAAGCATTCATGCCTGATTTAATTGCACAAGAAAACAACTATGTCCCGAAGGATAATGAACCGATTATGTCAGGGTTCTGGAATGGGTTTATGGAACCTATTACACCTTTCGCAATTAAGGGAGTTATCTATTATCAGGGGGAAAACAGCGCCCATCTTGGATACAAATATGAGCCTTTGTTAAGAGATTATTTGCGAGGCTTAAGAGCCGAGTTTCAAGACCCCAATCTGCCCATAATGCTGGTCCAGCTGGCAGGTTACGGGCACAATGATTATGAATACGATATAAATGAATGGCCAAAAATACGGGCAGTTCAGATGAAGGTGGCGAATACTGTTAATAACACTGGACTGGTTACGGCGGTAGACTTATCTGATGCTGACCCTATAGAAATACATCCCAAAGAAAAAAAAGAGATTGGCAGACGCCTTGCAAATTTAGCAATGGGACTTATATACGGAAAACAGATTGAGCAAAGGAGTGCTGAACTTAAATATTATCGGTTTGAGGGCAATAAAGTAACTGCAGGCTTTAATTATGATTATGGAAGGATATATTTTAAAAAAAATGCCCCTCTTGATTTTCAGGTTCTTGATAAGCAGGGTAAATGGCATATGGCAAATGCGGCCATAGATGAAAAAAGCAACACTTTGAGTATCTGGAGTGATGAGATCTTAGAGCCAATAGGTGTGAGGTATGCCTGGGTTAACTATCCAAGCATTAGCCTTTATAATAATGTCAATCTTCCGGTCCTTCCTTTTAGAATTATTGACATACCTAAAACTACAGAAAATATTGTAAAAGCTACAAATCATATGCTAATAAACAACGATGCCATAGTAAATTCAGGGAGAGATAATATTTTCAGGGTTATAGTTGTTATTGATGAGAATACTGTTATTCATGAATATGCCATTAAGGATCAAACTGCCGGAGATATGATAGAGAGATTATCCAGGCTTGGAAGCTCAATAACTCAGGAGGGTACCACAGAGACTATTATAAAATCCAATCATCACGGACTCTCTGTTGGCGATTGGATAAGAAACAACACCAGAGGCTGGGAACCCCGCAAAGTGAACAAGGTACTGGATGAGGATACCATTGAGGTAGACACAGTCAAAGGACAAAGCTCCGGGGATGATATTGAAAGGTATAAATTTATAGGTAATACCATTGTGGAATAAAAAGAATATTCATGCTCACAATTAACCACGCCTTTAATCCTTCCCTTTTGTGTTATAATGAAATAGAAGTTATGGGACAAAGAACGTATATATGCATGGACTCAAAAATGAGATGTGTCCCTTAACCTTAGAGGAGGGATAGCTATGAAGATGAATTTTGATTTATCCATGCGGCAAACTCAAAAGCTTGTTATGACCCAGCAGCTTCAGATGGCAATAAAACTTCTTCAAATGCCTTCTCTTGAACTTAACGAATATATTCAGGAACAGTTGGAAGACAATCCGGTGCTGGAATCATTACCTGATGAAAAGCCTATAGACGAGCCTAAAATTGACTGGAAAGAATATATAAAAACCATTGAAAATTATGATTACTATGAAAATTATCATGAAAATGATGAAAGCTTATCACCCATTAATTTCATCCCTAGTGTGACCACATTGAGGGAGCATTTAATGTTTCAGCTTCACCTTGCTGTAAGAAATAACGAGGATGTACAAATTGGGGAATACATTATAGATAATATAGACGGCAGCGGATATTTAAGAGCGGATGCTTCGGATATTGCAAAACATTTTAATATTAAAAATGAAAAAATTGAAGGCCTAATAAAAATAATACAAGGCTTTGATCCTGTCGGAGTAGGGGCTAGAAGCATAACGGAGTGCTTGATTTTACAGCTTAGGGAAATGAACATGCTGGATTACTTGCTTGAAAAGGTCATAAATAATTATTTGGAGGATATAGGCAATAACAGATATAACTTTATAGCTAAAGAACTGTCAATTACTTTAAAGGAAGCCCAAAAAATCGGAGACATTATAAAAAGTCTGGAGCCAAAACCCGGAAGAGGTTTTGAAAGCTTTGGACATATAAGATATATAATACCCGATGTAGTTGTGGAAAAGATGGATGGCAAATACATGATCTCGGTAAATGACAGGATGATACCTGCTCTTACCATAAACAGCTATTATAAAAGTATTCTTTTAATGGAAGATAATGAGAGTAAGGCACAGGATTTCATAAAGAAAAAAATGGATGCAGCAGCATGGCTTATAAAAAGCCTGGAACAGAGAAAAAATACTATTTATAATGTGGTAAGCTCCATAGTTTCCTTTCAGAAGGACTTTTTAGACAATGGATTAAATTATTTGAAGCCCCTTACACTAAAAGATGTTGCCGAAGACATAAAAATGCACGAATCTACCGTAAGCAGGGCTATAAGCGGAAAGTATGTGCAGACACCAAGGGGGCTCTACGGCCTTAAATTTTTCTTTACAAGAGGTATAGACGTTGGTGAGGATAACATATCTTCAGAAACCATAAAAAAAGTAATAAAGCAAATAATTGAAAAAGAAAATGAGAGAAGACCTCTGTCAGATCAGAAAATAACGGATATTTTGAATAACCAAAGGATAAATATAAAAAGGCGTACTGTAGCTAAATACAGAGAAGAAATGAATATACCTCCTGCAGGCAAAAGAAAGAGATTTTAAGACACCTGCATAAATGTATTGAAAATATATTTATGCAGTGCTAATATTATTTACGATGATAAAATTTTTTGCCCTGCTTTTAAGGGTATTTTTTATAAATTAAGTGGGACAAAATTAAAGTTATGGGACAAAAAAGGTCCGCGGTGGTGAAAAATTTTGAAGAAGGTGAAAAATTTTGAAGAACCTGATTTCAATACAGCAAAAAATCGTCCCGGAAATAATAGAATTGCTTGAAAAAAGATATACTATCCTAAGGACAATATACTTTAATCAGCCTTTAGGGAGAAGAACTCTGGCAGATTTAACCGGAACGGGAGAGAGGATTGTCAGGGCAGAAGTTAATTTTTTAAAAGGTCAGGGCCTGGTGATTATAGACCAATCCGGTATGACAGTGACAAATGAGGGAGAAGAAATAATTGATTCTCTTAAGGATTTCATCCGTGAAATAAAAGGTTTAAGCTTTATTGAGGATACAATAAAATCAGGTTTAGGCTTTAAAAAGGTAATAGTGGTGCCGGGAAATGCTGATGAAGATAAAGATGTAATAAAGGAAATGGGGCGTGCCGGAGCATTATATGTTAAAGGAATAATAAAGGATAATGATATTATAGCCGTAACTGGCGGCACCTCAGTAAATGAGCTTGTAAAAGGCATGCCTCAAGGTATGAATAAATCAAATTTATTGGTGGTTCCTGCCAGAGGAGGTATGGGAAGGCTGGTTGAAATCCAGGCAAGCACATTGGCTCAAAGACTGGCAGAAAAATTGGGTGCAGGATATAAGCTTCTTCATGTGCCTGATGTAATGAGCAAAGCGACCTTTGAAACCATCATAAATGAGCCTTCCATAAAAGACATAATAGAAAGCATTCAAAATGCGAACTTGCTGATACACGGAATAGGAAGAACAGATGAGATGGCGAAAAGGCGGGGTTTAAGTGACAAAGAGTTTGAAGAGCTCACAGAAAAGGGTGCTGTGGGTGAAGCCTTCGGGTATTACTTCGATAAGGATGGAAATATAGTCGGCAAGGCTTCTACCATAGGTTTAAACTTTGAAAATGTAAAAAATATAGATAATATAGTGGCAATAGCCGGAGGTTCCGGTAAAGCCATAGCTATATCAGCAGCAAAGAGTTTTAACAAGAATTGCATCCTTGTAACAGATGAAGGTGCTGCCAAGGAAATAGTTAAATTGATACATAGAAAATAAATATGCAAACTTTATAAGCTTTTACAAATAATAAATAGTGGTAATTATCAGGAGGGATAAATTATGACAATCAAAGTAGGTATAAATGGTTTTGGAAGAATAGGTAGAAATGCATTTAAAATCGCACAGGAAAAATTGAACAAGGATGTTGAAATAGTTGCTATAAATGATTTGACAGATGCCCCTACACTGGCACATTTATTAAAATACGATTCCCTTTTCGGAAAATTCAACGGCACTGTGGAAATAGGTGAAAACAGCCTTATAGTAAACGGCAGGGAGGTTAAAATAACAGCTGAAAAGGATCCGAGAAACCTTCCCTGGGAAAAGCTTGGCGTTGATATAGTTGTGGAATCAACTGGTTTGTTTACAAAAAGGGACAAGGCCGCAGCCCATATTGAGGCAGGGGCTAAAAAAGTAATAATAAGTGCGCCTGCAAAGGAAGAAGATATAACAATAGTTATGGGAGTCAATGAAAAGGATTACGACCCGGATAAGCATTTTGTAATATCCAATGCATCCTGCACCACAAACTGTTTGGCTCCTTTTGCAAAGGTTCTGGATGAGAACTTCGGCATTGAAAAAGGCCTTATGACTACGGTTCATTCATATACAAATGACCAGAGGATTCTGGATTTGCCTCACAGCGACTTAAGAAGAGCCAGAGCAGCGGCACAATCCATAATTCCTACCACAACAGGTGCGGCAAAGGCCGTTGCGCTGGTTTTGCCTCAGCTTAAAGGAAAGCTCAACGGATTTGCCATGAGAGTTCCTACCCCCACCGTATCCGTTACTGATTTAGTATGCACAGTCAGGGAAAATACAACTGTGGAGGAAGTAAATGCAGTATTAAAAAGCGCTGCCGAAGGGCAGTTAAAAGGCATTATGGCATACTCGGAGGAACCGTTGGTATCCATTGATTACAGGGGAGATTCCCATTCTTCCATAATTGACGGCTTATCAACCATGGTAATGGATAAAAATATGCTGAAGGTAGTATCTTGGTATGACAATGAATGGGGTTATTCAAACAGAATAGTTGACCTGGTTAACTATATAGCTGTAAGATTATAATAGAGAAAAAAATGAAACGGCTGCATTTTTTATGCAGTCGTTGCACTCTTTTAAAGAATATGTTGAGGAGTGAAATGAATGAATAAAAAGACCCTGAAGGATGTAACCACAAAAGGTAAGAGAGTACTTGTAAGATGCGATTTTAATGTACCCCAGGACAGTGAAGGGGCAATAACCGACGACATACGCATAAGGGCAGCTCTTCCCACAATTAAATATTTGATTAATAGCGGCGCCATGATTATACTTATGTCCCATCTAGGAAGGCCTAAGGGAGAGGGATATGAAAAAAAATATTCATTAAAGCCCGTTGCCCAAAGGTTATCTGAGCTTTTAAACCTTAAGGTCAGTTTTGCCGAAGACGGTGACGTTGCAGGCGAAAATGCCAAAAAGCTATCACAAGAGCTTAAAGAAGGGCAAGTACTGCTCCTTGAAAATGTCAGATTTGTAAAAGGCGAAACCAAGAACGATAAGGAATTTGCAAGAAAATTAGCTGGTTTGGGAGATATATTCGTAAACGATGCCTTTGGAACTGCCCACAGAGCTCATGCATCCACAGCAGGTATCGCTGATTTTTTGCCGGCAGTTGCAGGATTTTTAATTGAGAAGGAAATAGCCGTAATGGGAAAGGCTTTGGATAATCCCGACAGGCCTTTTGTTGCCATATTAGGTGGAGCAAAGGTTTCGGATAAAATAGGAGTTATCAACAACCTTTTAGAAAAGGTCGATAAAATAGTTATAGGCGGAGGAATGGCATATACCTTTGTGAAAGCCTCCGGCGGAGAAATAGGGAAGTCTCTTTTAGAGGCTGAAAAGATGGATTATGCAAAAGAAATGCTTGAAAAGGCAAAAGCAAAGGGTGTAAAACTTCTCCTTCCAGTTGACACTGTTGCAGCTTCAGAATTCAAAGCCGATGCGGAGCATAGAGTAGTTGATATAGATAAAATACCGGAAGATTATATGGGACTTGATATCGGTCCAAGGACGGTGGAATTGTTTAAGCAGGAAATAAAGGATGCAAAAACCGTTGTATGGAACGGACCCATGGGAGTCTTTGAAATGCCCGCCTTTGCTGTTGGCACAAAAGCCATTGCCGAAGCATTGAGCAGGGTTTCAGGCACAACGATAATAGGCGGAGGAGATTCTGCTGCCGCTGTTGAACAATTGGGATATGCAGATAAAATGACTCACATTTCAACAGGCGGAGGAGCTTCCCTGGAATTTTTAGAGGGATTGGAACTTCCCGGCATTGCCGTTTTAGAGGAGGTATAGATATGAGAACGCCGATAATTGCAGGTAACTGGAAAATGCATAAAACTCTTGAGGAATCATTGGAACTTGTAAAGGGGCTTAAAGACGAAGTTTCAAAGGCAAAATGCCAGGTAGTGGTCTGTCCGACCTTTTTAAGCCTTGCAGCAGTTGTACAGGAGCTTAAGGGTACCAATATAGATGTTGGAGCACAAAATATGCATTTTGAAGATCAGGGTGCCTATACCGGTGAAATATCTCCTGTGATGTTAAAACATTTAGGAGTAAAATATGTAATCATAGGACACTCTGAGCGAAGGCAGTATTTTGCCGAAACCGACGACATGGTAAACAAAAAAGTGCTGGCGGCATATAAACATGGCCTTATACCTATTGTCTGTGTCGGAGAAACCTTAAACGAGAGGGAAAGTAACAGCACCTTTGAAATTATCGGAAACCAGATTAAAAAAGGACTTGCTAATCTTACATCCGAGCAGATAGAAGAGCTTATAGTAGCCTATGAGCCCATTTGGGCCATTGGCACGGGGAAAACCGCCACAGCACAGGATGCAAATAGCGTCATAAAATATATCAGGGATAAAGTTGCCCAAATGTATGGGAAGGAATCAGCTGAAAAGATGAGGATTCAATACGGCGGCAGCGTAAAGCCCTCAACTATAAAAGAACAGATGGCACAGAGCGATATTGACGGTGCCCTTGTAGGAGGAGCAAGTTTAAAGGTTGATGAATTTGCAGCAATCGTTAACTTCTAAGGGGGATATTTAATGAAGAAGAAACTATGCTTATTGATGATTTTGGATGGATGGGGTCTTAGCAATATAAAAGAAGGAAATGCCATATTAAATGCAAAGATACCTAATATGGATAATATACTGAAAAATTATCCCCATACTGTAATAAGTGCCAGTGGATTAAATGTAGGACTTCCGGAAGAACAAATGGGAAATTCTGAAGTAGGGCACTTGAATATCGGTGCAGGAAGAGTCATATATCAGGAATTAAGCAGAATCAATATGGAAATAAAGACCGGCGGGTTTTTAAAAAATCAAGCATTTTTAAATGCCGTTAAAAATGCATTGTATAAAGGGACAAAGCTTCATTTAATAGGGCTTTTATCTGACGGCGGAGTCCACAGCCATATAGACCATATAAAAGCACTTATTAAGCTTTCAAAAGATAACGGGCTTAAGGATGTTTACGTGCACTGCTTTTTAGACGGCAGGGATGTAGCCCCTAAAAGTGCAAGAGATTTTATAATAGATCTTGAGAAATATATGGAGGAAACAGGAGTAGGCAAGATTGCCACCATATCGGGACGCTACTATGCAATGGACAGGGATAAAAGATGGGAAAGGGTAAATTTAGCCTATAATGCTCTGGTAAAGGGACAGGGCGAAGCCGCAGAATCGGCAGTGGAAGCCATAGATATTTCTTATAAAGACAATAAGACAGATGAGTTTGTATTACCATATGTTATTTCCGAAAATGGGGAGCCCAGGGCAGTTATCGGAGAAAATGATTCGGTGATATTCTTTAATTTCAGGCCGGACAGGGCCAGAGAACTGACCAGAGCAATTGCTGATGTTAACTTTTCCGGTTTTGAAAGGGAATACTTCAAAACTTATTTTGTAACCATGACTCAATATGACGAAACATTGGAAAATGTTGAAGTTGCTTATAAGCCCGAGAGCTATGCAAATACTTTAGGAGAATATTTAAGCAAATTGGGCTTGAAGCAATTAAGAATTGCCGAGACCGAAAAATATGCCCATGTAACATTTTTCTTCAACGGGGGAATTGAACCGCCCTATGAAGGCGAGGACAGGATTTTAATTCCTTCCCCTAAAGTGCCTACTTATGATATGAAGCCTGAAATGAGCGTATATGAAGTAACAGATGTACTGATTGAAAATATAAAATCTAAGAAATACGATGTCATTATAGTTAATTATGCAAATCCTGATATGGTAGGACATACGGGGATGCTTGATGCGGGAATTAAGGCAGTGGAAGCAGTGGACAGCTGTGTTGGAAGAGTTGTTGATGAGGTTCTGAAAGTCGGAGGTTCAATCATTATTACGGCGGACCACGGTAATGTAGAAGATATGATAGATCATGTTACGGGAGAAAAGCAGACAGCCCACTCTACAAACCCTGTTCCATTTATAATTATAGGCGAGGGAAATGTAAAGCTTCTTGAAGGCGGAAAGCTCTCAGATATTGCCCCTACTCTTTTAGCTATGATGGATATTCCTGTGCCTGAAGAGATGACAGGACAAAATCTTATAATATAATTTTAATTAATAATTGCAATAATGTATATACTAAAATATAGTGCTTATAAGCACTATATTTTGCTTTTTATGGCATATTTGTTTAAAATAAAATTGCATGAAAGAGATATAAGGTATTTTGAAAGGAGATTTTTATGAAAACTTATCTTGAAATAATCGATGTGTATGCAAGAGAAGTATTAGATTCCAGGGCTAACCCGACAATAGAAGTGGAAGTTATTTTAGAAGATGACAGCATAGGCCGTGCCGCCGCGCCCTCAGGTGCCTCAACAGGAGCTTTCGAAGCAGTTGAATTAAGAGACGGAGATGCCGATAGGTATAAAGGAAAAGGTGTGCAGAATGCAGTTGATAACGTAAATAATGAAATAAGTCCACGCCTTGTAGGAATGAATGTGTATGACCAGACTCTCATTGACAAAATGATGATTGAGCTTGACGGAACTCCCAATAAGGCAAGGCTGGGAGCCAATGCAATACTTGCGGTATCCTTGGCCTGTGCGAAAGCTGCCGCCCAGTCACTGGGCTTAAGTCTTTACCAATACATCGGAGGAGTAAAGTCCAAAGTATTGCCTATTCCCATGATGAATATATTAAATGGCGGAAAGCATGCGGATAATAATGTTGATATACAGGAGTTTATGATTATGCCTGTAGGGGCAAAATCCTTTTCTGAGGCTTTAAGAATGTGCTCCGAAACCTTTCATACATTAAAGGGTATACTTAACAAAAAGGGATTGGCAACAGGGGTTGGAGATGAAGGCGGCTTTGCACCCAATTTAAGCTCCAATGAAGAAGCTATAAAGATAATATTGGAAGCTGTTGAAAAAGCAGGATATAAGGCAGGCAGCGATATATCAATAGCAATAGACGCGGCAGCTACCGAATTCTTCAAGGAAGATAATAAATACCACCTTGAAGGAGAAGGTAAGGTGTATACATCCTATGAAATGGTGGATTATTATGAGTCCCTTGTTAATAAATATCCTATAGTGTCTTTGGAAGACGGTTTGTCTGAAGAAGATTGGGATGGCTGGAAAGCATTAACTCAACGCTTAGGAGGAAAAATCCAGCTGGTAGGAGATGATTTATTCGTAACCAATACCCAAAGGGTTAAAAAAGGAATAGAGCTTAAAGTGGCAAATTCCGTGCTTATAAAATTAAATCAGATAGGTACTCTTACAGAAACCTTAAATACTATAGAAATGGCTGAAAGGGCAGGATATACGGCGGTTGTGTCCCACCGTTCAGGTGAAACTGAAGACACTACCATAGCAGATCTTGTAGTGGCAGTAAATGCCGGGCAGATTAAAACTGGAGCGCCTTCAAGAAGCGAACGTGTGGCAAAATACAACCAGCTTTTAAGAATTGAGGAAGAGTTAGGTGATGCTGCAGAATATTTAGGTGAAAATGCGTTTTATAACCTGAAATAGTATAGCATATTTATGGATATAATAGAGGAAAAATACAAAAAAATAGCATAAAAGGACAACTACAACCTACTGCGTTTATATTGTGTTTTATTAAAGCCTATGGTAAAATTTTAGTTATGGAATTTATCGATTATAATTTTCTAAACTTAAAGGAGGGTGACACATGCTGACATTGTTTACCATACTCCACATCATTACCTGCCTTGTATTAATGGCTGTTATACTTTTACAGTCCAGTAAAGTTCAAGGAATTGCAGGTATTGTGCAGGGTGGAGCCGAGACATTTTTCGGAAAGAATAAAGGCAGGAGCTATGAAGGAAAACTTGCTAAAGCTACCGCAGCTTTTATGGTTCTTTTCATCATAACTTCTATTGCACTGGTTGTACTAGGAGGCAAATAATTCAATAAATTAAGGAGGCCATGGTATAAATGGATAACAATTTACTGATCCTTGCTCCCGTTGCGGGAATATTAGGTTTATTATTTGCTGCATTTCTTGCATCAAAGATAAGCAAAGCAGAAGCCGGTAATGACCGTATGAAAGAAATAGCAGGTTATATTCATGAAGGGGCAATGGCTTTTTTAACCAGAGAGTATAAGACGCTGGCTGTATTTATAGTTGTAGTAATTATAGTTGTAGGTCTTCTTATAAATGTATATACTGCATTAGCTTTTTTAGCCGGGGCTGTTTTTTCAATAGGCGCCGGATACTTCGGGATGCAGGTTGCTACTAAAGCAAATGTAAGAACTGCAAATGCAGCACAGCACGGGCAGAATAAGGCATTGGAAATTGCTTTTTCCGGCGGTGCCGTTATGGGAATGTCAGTTGCAGGGCTCGGACTTTTAGGAGTAGGTTTATTTTATTTGATATTTAAAGATGCCAGCATAGTTACAGGCTTTGGGCTAGGGGCAAGCTCCATAGCACTTTTTGCCCGTGTTGGCGGCGGTATATTTACTAAAGCTGCCGATGTTGGAGCTGACCTTGTCGGTAAGGTAGAAGCCGGAATTCCTGAAGATGATCCAAGAAACCCTGCAGTTATTGCCGATAACGTTGGTGATAACGTCGGTGACGTTGCCGGAATGGGCGCTGACTTGTTTGAATCATACTGCGGTGCTATTATATCTGCAGTCACATTGGGGGCTGTAGTTTATGCTTCAGGAGAAGGCGTGCTTTATACATTGCTTCTTTCAGCTGTCGGTATTGTGGCATCAATCATAGGTTCACTCTTCGTAAGAGGCGATGAGAAAGCAAATCCGCACAAAGCATTAAAAAACGGTACATATGTCGGAAGCATAATAGTACTGGCCGGAGCAGGAATATTAAGCTATGTTTTATTTGCAGGGGATTTAAAACCCTTCTTTGCAGTAGCTTCAGGCCTTATAGTTGGTACACTTATAGGTCAGATAACAGAAGTATATACTTCTGCTGATTTTAAACACGTTAAAAAAATTGCCAAGCAATCTGAAACAGGGCCTGCCACAACTATTATAAGCGGTCTTGCAGTAGGAATGTATTCAACAATGATGCCTATATTGTTTATTGCAATTGCAATTCTTTTATCTTTCTACATAACAGGCGGGACAGAAAATGCTCAGGAAATAGCAAAAGGATTATATGGTATTGCGCTTGCTGCAGTTGGTATGCTCTCCACAACCGGTCTTACAGTTGCAGTTGACGCATACGGTCCCATTGCAGATAACGCCGGCGGTATAGCTGAAATGTCAGGACTTCCTCATTCGGTAAGAGAAGTTACAGATAAGCTTGACTCAGTAGGTAATACAACAGCAGCTATAGGAAAAGGTTTTGCAATAGGTTCAGCAGCATTGACAGCCCTTGCATTGTTTGCATCATATTCACAGGCTGTACAGCTTACAACAATAGATTTATTGACTCCCATGGTACTTGTGGGCGTTCTTCTTGGCGGTATGCTTCCATTCCTATTCGGAGCAATGACAATGGAAGCTGTTGGTAAAGCCGCAAACCAGATGATAGAAGAAGTAAGGCGTCAGTTTAAAGAAATCCCCGGAATTATGGAAGGAACAGGCAAGCCTGACTACAGAAAATGCGTAGACATTTCAACAGGAGCCGCGCTTAAAGAAATGGTGCTTCCCGGAGTTCTTGCAGTTGTTATACCTTTGGTAGTTGGGATACTCTTAGGACCGGCAGCTTTGGGCGGACTTATAGCTGGAGCAGTTGTAACGGGCGTTCTCATGGCTATACAGATGTCCAATTCAGGCGGTGCCTGGGATAATGCCAAGAAATACATCGAAACAGGAGCTCATGGCGGTAAAGGAAGCCCTACTCACCAGGCAGCAGTTATAGGTGATACAGTAGGTGACCCCTTCAAGGATACATCAGGTCCTTCAATGAATATATTGATAAAGCTTATGACAATTGTTTCATTGGTATTTGCACCTGTATTCTTAAAATACGGCGGTTTACTACTTAATATATTGAAGTAAAATAATAGGAGCGGTTATCCGCTCCTTTTGTTTTACCTTTTTTTCAGTTTAATATATATTATCCATAACAAAACTATTATTATAATGCAAAGCGGAATTATGATAAACCAGTATCTGATATGAATTGCATTGTCTGTTTTTTCGTCTGTTGGCACAGGCGTGACTTCAGGAATTTTTAATTCCTCAGCTGCTTTACTTTCCATTTCCTGTTTATTTAGTATTTCTGTCAAAGCTTCTATTTCGCTTTCCGCATATCCTGTGAGTAAAATAAAATCTTTATTCTGATAAAGCTTTGTTAACTCTTCTAAAAGCTCTGTATATTCCCCTCTTTCGCTTAAGCTCAAAGAATGTATATACTGATATTTTATGTCCCAGGGCCAGATGTTTGTTTTATCCGGGAGGGAGAGCATTTCCAAAGCTTTGCTGAGTCTTCCCATTCTGTAATAATATTCGGAGGAAAGATAGGCTGCAGTACCTAATTCCGAGCTTTTTAAACTGCCGGTGATATTTTGTTTTGCAATATCTTCAAAAATAGATGCCAGCCTTTCCAAATTATTATTAAGGATTGCCCATTTTAATTCCTGAATTACTGCAGCATCTAATTTAAGGCTTTCGGTAAATTCCGACGACAATTTACTGTAAGATAGTACCACCAGCCTGTAATCCTGAAACTCATCGGGCGATTCAAACTTCCAGGATATTTCTCCTTCTGTCGAAGAGGGCATTAATATTGCCCGGGAAATTATGTTAGGTTCCAGCATGGAATTTATCATTACCTTTGTATCCGGCGGACTTATAGTATCATTTAAACCGGATAAGTAGCTTATTTTGTAAGAGCCTATGCTGTCTCCGAAAAGTTTGTCGGTGGACATGAGAAATGGAACTATGTAATATGGGGTCCTTTGATTTTGTTCAAAGATTTTCCAATTGATATTATACGTTATGCTTATGTTGCTTATGGTATCTTGCTTAACTGGCAGTGAAAAAGTATACCATTTAAAATGCAGAGGGGAATTGTAGTTTTTCCAGACATCTGATAGTACTCTTGCCGTATCATAGGTTTTAAAATTAACCGGCCGTCCGTTAACCGCAGCATTTATATTCTCGATATATCCGGCTTCCAGTGTGTATCCTAAGTCTCCCGGAATACCGATTAAGAGATCTTCGCTGTCAGTAAAACCTTTAAGAACATAATTGCAGTTGAATTTAAACCCCGTATTATCAGGCTGAACAGTGATTTCGGCCGACTCAATTTTAACAGGGGAATTTTCCATAGGCTCAACGCCTTCATCCTTAACTCTTAAGGGTGCTATGTTGGCATAAGCCAATGTGTCTATAAAAAATAAGAAAATTATACTGAAAAACAGAACTTGCAGTGCCTTTCTCATGGTAATCCCTCCGTAAAAATATATTCGACATTTGTTTGTGATTACCTTTACAAAATTTAGATGTACAAAATAAGTTAACAATTAAGTCTCAAAATGTCTAGTTGAATATAAATTAGAGGTGAAGTAATATATAAATATCCGAGGAGGTAGGAATATAATGGATAAGTTCCTTAAGAATGCATATATATATGTTTTGGCCTATATTCTTGTAATTAATGCATACGCATTTTTTATTATGGGAATCGACAAATGGAAGTCAGCTAGAAAGAAGTGGAGAGTACCTGAAAAGAGTATTTTTATAACTGCAATAATAGGTGGAGCATTGGGAATTTACAGCGGAATGAGGCTTTTTCATCATAAAACCCTGCACAATAAATTCAAATATGGGATTCCGGCCATAGTCATTTTGAACATAGTTGCTTTTGCGTATGTAATTTATAGAATAATTTAGTTTAAGTATAGATATTTATAAAAATCAGTATAATAAAAAATAGTACAATTTAGATAATGGAGGAATTATTTTGAAAAATAAGGAAGATATACTTAATTTCATGAAAGAATCTGCTTATAATCCCATGTTAGCCGACCAGATGGCGGAATTATTTGAAGTAAAGAAAAGCGAGAGAAGCAGCTTTTATGAAATGCTTAATGAAATGGAAGCCGAAGGCCTGATAATCAAAACAAGAAAAAACAGATACGGAGTACCTGAGAGGATGAACCTGGTGGTAGGAAAGCTTCAAGGCCATCAGAAGGGCTTTGGTTTTATAATACCAGACGATGAAAACATGGTGGATATTTATATATCTGCAGACAGTATGAACGGAGCCATGAACAATGACAGAGTAATAGGAAAGATTACTAAAAGCAAGGAAGGCGGCAAAAGGGCCGAAGGTGAAATAATAAGGATAATTAAAAGAGCCACCAATCAGGTTATCGGTACCTTTGAGAGTAACAATCACTTTGGATTTGTCATACCCGATGACAAGAGGATATCACAGGACATTTTTGTGCCTAAAACCGAAATTAACGGCGCAGAAACAGGTCACAAAGTTGTTGTGGAGATAACTAAATGGCCTGAACCCAGGCGTAATCCCGAGGGCAAAATAATAGAAATATTAGGCCATAAAGGACAGCCGGGAATAGATATACTATCTGTTATCAGGAAATACGGCCTTCCCGAAGAATTTCCTGAAGATGTGCAAAGTGCGGCAGAGGCCATATCAGAAACCATACCGCAGCGGGAATATGAAAGAAGAGAAGATTTAAGAAATCTTAAAATAGTTACAATAGACGGTGAAGATGCAAAGGACTTAGATGACGCCGTATCCATAGAAAAGCTTTCTAACGGCAATTACAAATTAGGAGTTCATATCGCCGATGTAAGCTATTATGTAAGAGAAAATGACCCAATCGATAAAGAAGCCCAGATAAGGGGAACCAGTGTATACCTTATAGACAGGGTAGTGCCCATGCTGCCTAAAAAGCTGTCGAACGGTATATGCAGTCTGAATCCCAAGGTCGACAGGCTGACCATGACCTGCATGATGGAGATAGATGGAGCGGGCAAGGTCGTGGACCACAGAATATTTGAAAGTATAATAAAAACTAATGAGAGAATGACATATACCGATGTCACCAAAATATTAAAGGATAATGACCCGGAAGTAACAAAGAGATATGATTATCTCATTGATGATTTCAAGCTCATGGAAGAGCTTTGCGGTATACTAAGGAAGAAAAGGATGGCAAGAGGAAGTATAGACTTTGATTTTCCCGAAAGTAAGATTACTCTTGATGACAGGGGTAAGCCCATAGATGTCCGCCCATATACAAGAGAAATTGCCAACATGGTTATTGAAGAATTCATGCTTGTTGCAAATGAAACCGTAGCCGAGCATATGTATTGGACTGAGCTTCCCTTCATATACAGAATTCATGAAGATCCGGACCCTGACAAGATGGAAGCATTTAATGAGTTCATACACAATTTCGGATACTATGTCAAAGGAATAAGCGACATTCATCCTAAAGCGCTTCAGGATATAATACAAAAAGTTGCCGGCAAAAAAGAAGAGGTTATAATAAACACACTTATGCTTCGCTCACTGAGAAAAGCTAAATATTCCCCTGAGTGTTTAGGGCACTTCGGGCTTGCCGCAAAGTATTATACCCATTTTACCTCTCCTATAAGAAGGTATCCTGATCTTACAATCCATAGGATTATAAGAGAGTTTTTGAATGACAGCTTAACGGATAAGAGGATAAAGAAGCTTGAGGGCTTTGTAAAATACGCTGCAAAGCAGTCAAGTGAGACAGAAATTACAGCTACGGAAGCCGAAAGAGAAGTTGATGATTTAAAGAAAGCCGAATACATGCAGGATAGAATCGGTGAGGTATACGACGGTATTATAACCAGTGTAACTCCTTTTGGCATGTTTGTTGAGCTTGAGAACACAATCGAAGGCTTGGTCCATGTAAGCAGCCTGGTAGATGATTACTATTTTCATGATGAAAAACATCACTCATTCATAGGCGAGGTCAAAAGAAAAATTTACAGGCTTGGTGATTTAGTAAAGATAAAGGTATCCAAGGTCAATGTCGATGAAAGAACCATCGATTTCGTCCTGGAAGAGTAATTTTCTAGGGCTATTAGAATGTTGACATAATACAAAGATGTGTTATAATTAAACTCTGAATCTCAATATTTTAAAATCAAATTAAATTCAGGTGGTATTATGAGTGAAACAAGAAAGAACCTGGCAGAAAACAGAAAAGCAAGACATGACTATTTTATAGAAGAAACCTATGAAGCGGGCATATCCTTATCAGGTACCGAAGTAAAGTCCATAAGGCAGGGTAAGGCCAATTTAAAAGACAGCTATGCCATGGTTGAAAACGGTGAGGTTATACTCTATAATATGCATGTAAGTCCTTATGAAAAGGGCAACATCTATAATCGTGACCCATTAAGGGACAGAAAGCTTCTACTTCACAGGAATGAGATAGGAAAGCTTGCCGGGTATATTGCACAAAAAGGATATTCATTAATACCACTGTCACTTTATCTCAAACGCGGGCTTGTCAAAGTAAGCCTGGCTGTCGCCAAGGGCAAGAAGCTCTACGACAAAAGGGAAGACATGGCTAAAAAGGATGCCCAAAGAGAAGTGGAAAAGGAATTTAAATCAAGGAATCAATAATACCTGTTAGCGGAGATTCATATAATACGGGGGCGTATTTGGTTTCGACGGGGGTATGGGTGATTCGATAAGCGAGCCGTGGTTTGGTCTTCGGTGCCACGTTAAAAAGCTGGGGACAAACAATAAACGCTAACGATAATTTAGCATTAGCAGCCTAATTTAGGCAGCTCGTTCAACCCTGGAATCCCACGGCCGGGGATTGGGCGTCGATTAGTGGGGCACCGCGCTTTACAAAGCTTTGAGTAAAGAACGGAATTTATGAAGCTACTGAAGTCAGTATCCTGTCAGTGGGAGACTGACGGAGGGAATGTTAATTCATTGACTGCGCTCGGAGAAACTCGGGTTTTCTGACTTTCGGACAGGGGTTCAACTCCCCTCGCCTCCACCAATTAAAATGAAGCAAAAGGACTTGAACTTCGTGATTTAAGTCCTTTTACTTGTTTAAAACTTATAATATACTGGATTCAGATGCTAAGTATTTGAAGTATGATAGACGGTATCCATTTTTTGATGCCAGTTTTTTATCAATCCGCCCATAAATAGGTTGAACATGCTGATTTGAAACTCTCTTCCTTTTTTGATGTACTCAGGATTTTTGACAATAGAGCCGAAGGCTGAAAAATAGGCGAGAATCGCTTCATTGTTGAGTAAGGAATCAATATTGCCCGAGCTTTTCCCTTCTTCAATAAGCTGTATGATTATCGGAAGAGCGTGAGTGGCAGTCATTTCATTGATAAGTCTGAGAAATTCCGGGTCATCCCATGCCGTCGAATGGATAAAACGCTCTCCTATCCTTTCACTCCCGGCAAGCCTTGTGCTCAGAAGTCCAAGCAGCTTTTGATGGAAGGGCTTAGAACTTGAAAGTATGTCTTCATATTCTTTCATGAGCAGCTCAATCCATAAAAACATTGCCTCTTTCGCCAATGTTTCTTTATCCCCAAAATATTTGAACAGAGTAACACGGGACACATTCGCTTTTGCCGCGATATCAGTGATACTAACCGCCGCAATACCCTTTTCTGCGAACAGCTCTTGAGCCACTTTTACAATGGTATCACGCTTTTCCTGGGTCCTTTTCTCGTATCCGTTCATATATACACCTGCCCTCTGGTTCAGTATACCATGAATATGAACCGGCGTAAATTGTAAGTACAATTCATATTGACTGGCAGACAGAAAAAAATTATAATGAACTTAATATATATATTGGTTCATTATTCGAAGAGAAGTTCCGCATGTGATGGCTGCAAAAGGATCGGCATTGAATATCAGAGCAGAGGACTCATATTCGACTTATATTTTACAATCAATGGAAAACATTTTGCAGGGTAAGATTATTGATATTGGGAGATAGCCATATGAAAATACAGTTGAAAAACGAAATGGAAACTTTGATAATCCCGCTGTACGGCAAAGCTAAGATGAGCAAAGCGGGAGTTTTTAAAGATTTATATGCCGAAGCGGCGATAGGCAAGCTTGATTACGATTACTCTAGGCTGAAAATCCAGAATAAAACACAGGTCATGCTTGCAATACGCGCAGCAATTATTGACGATTTCTCCAAGGGCTTCATCGGAGAAAATCCAAGCTGCTTGGTTTTGCATCTCGGTTGCGGACTTGATGCACGATTTATGCGGTTAGGACTTCCTGTTGGAATGTGGTATGATTTGGATTTCCCGGCGGTTATTGATATAAAAAAGCAATTGTATGGTGAAACAGATAGCTATAAATACATTGCCTCCTCTGTCACAGACCTCAGATGGCTGGATGGCATAGGAGCAATCGAAAATGAGATACTTGTTATTGCAGAGGGATTGCTCATGTATCTTTCTGAAAAAGAGATAAAAACACTTTTCACCGCTCTGAAATCGAAGTTCAGGTGCTATACAATAATTTTCGATGCATATTCCAAGTTAACTGCAAAAAGTTCGAAGCATCATCCGTCATTGAAAAAAACAGGTGCAACGATAAAATGGGGTGTTGATGATCCTAAGGAAATTGAGGGTTATACTGAGGGAGCGAAGCATTTGAAAACGCTCTATTTGACTGATAAAAACGTGATTGAAATACTGCCCGAAAACTATCGCTTGATATTTAAGCTTGCAGGTTTTTTTAAAAGTTCAAGGGAGGCACACAGGGTTTTTGTCATAAATGTTGGAGTATAAAAATGATAAGTACTCATTGTATGTAGTCCCCAACTTATAATCAGCACTAAGTCCATGGCATCTATATTCGCCTGATTTTTGAATAGACAAATTTCGATAAGAAGTTTTTCTGTTTGTTTCCCATATTCCTTTAGTATTTCCACTATTCTGACAGGATTGATATGAAATTTATCATCCAGTATTGATCGCCTGAGTTGTTCTCCATTGTTTTTGAGATATTGCTGAGTTGTTATTAACACCTAGCACTGTATTCCTTTATCATTATTTTATAGTATAGACACTTTTCATGAACTGGCTCCATCATGGCCTTTAATGCCCGTGTGGACCATTTGTTGTTGTGATATACTACTTGGGTTTTATTTGAAAATCAGGTCCTGGCCATTTAAGATCTATCAATTGTCCTTGTTATATTTCTTCCTCTACGACTACCCGTGGAAGAAGTGTTATACCAAGTCCGCTTATAACCAGTTTTTTTTATTGCTTCTATGCTTCCGCATTCCAACGCTGATTCAAGCCGAATAGCTGCTTCAGCAGAGAATTCTTTCCATAACTACACGATAGCTGTTGCCACTCTACAGGAATTATAACAGCACCATCAACCATGGTAGATGGTGCTGTTTCATTTTATCGGTGTAATTATGAGCATAAATAAAAAACTGATAATTCCAATTTGTGTACTGATTATAAAATTCGAAAAGGCAGATAGATTAATTCATATTCGGGTCAAGCTTATACTACCCGTTATGGAAGAGAAGCTAAAGCGGAGGATGAGGCAATTTGCTTTATAGCTAAAACTGTGATATTTATGCTGTCTTATAGAGGGCTACCATACCAAGGAAATGGGAATTTGAAATCATTATGAGAAAGAATATACTAAATGCAGAGCAGTATAATGCTGGTTTCACGATATTGTTCTTTATAGAGGGAACGATAATAAAGCTGAAATCATGGTTGTCATTATATAATAATAATTTTTATGTCTCTATTGTAAATGCAGTAAAAAAATAAGGTATGATATAATATCCATATATGTAAAATTAAAAAAGGGGATGTGTAGTCTATGCTTTCGAGAATTACTGGAGGAACTTTAATTCTCTATGCAATGCCAATTATTATTCTGTATTATGTTGTGAAATTAGCTGTAAAACATGCAATAAAGGAGCTTAAAAAGGAAGGCGTTATATAGTATAGAAAAATGTGATACGGCTCTAAAAGTATGCGACGGTGGATTCATTGTTCCCATCCTTTATTACCTGAAACTTGCCTGTAAGTTTATTAAAACACTTGATAACTGCGATGACTGATGAAAGACTAAGATTATATAAACGCGACATAATAACGATGTCAATTTAGTTTATCAGTTCCAATAGATAACCATAGCCTTCACGTTCCATTTCTTCTTTCCGAATGAACCGTAGGGATGCACTATTAATACAGTAACGTAAACTGCCCGTTTCCTTAGGCCCATCGTCAAACACGTGTCCTAAATGGGCGTTTCCTACACGGCTTCTCACCTCGGTTCTCGACATTCCGTGAGAAGTATCCGTCTTTTCACTAATCACATTGGGAACAA
The DNA here is from genome assembly GCF_001317355.1 of Oxobacter pfennigii. Classification (NCBI taxonomy): domain Bacteria; kingdom Bacillati; phylum Bacillota; class Clostridia; order Eubacteriales; family Clostridiaceae; genus Oxobacter; species Oxobacter pfennigii. Next base: position 54,209 of record NZ_LKET01000026.1, on the reverse strand, counting down.
TTGGTTTTGAAAAGCTGGGCCAGCCGCAACCGGATTCAAATTTGTCACTTGAAGCAAAAAGCGGTTCACCAGTTGTGATATCCACGTAAATGCCGGGCTCAAAGGTATTCCAGAATTCATTTTGAAACGGCGGCTCGGTGGCGTTGTTTTGTGTAACCTCATACTGCATCATGGTCAGTGTTTTGTGGCTCGTCAGCATTCGGCACCTTATAATCTGCAGAATTTACAAATGACCTTGCGGCCTTCTCAAATTGAGCCTTTGGAATATGGCAATAACCGCCCGGATTCTTATCCAGATATTTTTGATGATATTCCTCCGCTTGGCTGAAATTGCGAAGCGGCCCTATTTCTATTGCAACAGGTTTATCGTATCGCTTTTGCAATTTTGCAATGGAATTTTCAATCACCTGACGATCCTCGTCATTGACATAGTAGATACCGGTCCTATACTGCATCCCGGAATCACCGCCTTGACGGTTGACAGAAACAGGATCAATGGTTTCATAATATAACTCTAACAAGAATTCAAGAGGAATTATTCTGGGATCATAAACCACACGCACCGTTTCAGCATGCCCGGTGTTCAGATTGCAAACCTCCTCATAAGTAGGATTTTTAGTCATCCCGTTTGCATAGCCAACCTGTGTTGATTGAACGCCCCGGATCAAAGAAATATATTTTTCAGTACCCCAAAAGCAGCCTCCTGCAAGATAAATTTCCGACATAGTACACCTCTTTTTGTTTTTTATATGCGCATTCGCTTCAAAACTCACTATATAATTTAACCTTGAATGCTATCTGTTATTCAAATAATATTACGTATTATAATGCAGGTCAACTTCTGAGAAGTTAAGCGGGGGGGGGGGCGGCGGTATAAATGAGCCTGCCAAAGTAGGCTGTAAAAGGAGCTAAGCTATATATTGTGAAGCGATGTGCGTTTACAGTAATTTGGCTGCAAAATAAGCAATTCTTGGATAACAGTTACTATTATCAGGCGGTGGATATATGAGCAGGATAATTGATTGAGTTTTAGATGATGTGAGAGGTGCGGATTTGCTTGATAAGTTGCTATCTTTTTCAAAACAGAAGGCTGTGGTACATGTGCCATAGCCGCCTTTGATCAGGAAAAGGCAGATCGGTTTTTACAACTGGATGGAAATGAGGAATATGTTATCTACGCAGCACCTGTGGGGATTATATAGAAGGACAGGCCTGTATAAAACCAGCTTTAAAGAACTCTCCGGAATAAAAAGATTTCAGAGAGTTCTTTAATTTTGGAAGCTGGGGACAAACAATAAACGTTAATGATAATTTAGCATTAGCAGTCTGATTTAGGCAGCTCGTTCAACCTTGGAGTCCCACGGCCGGGGATTAGGTCGATCAGCGGGGCATCGCGCTTTACAAAGCTTTGAGTAAAGAACGGAATTTATGAAGCTACTGAAGTCAGTATTCTGTCAATGGGAGACTGACGGAGGGAATGTTAATTCACTGATTGTGCTCGGAGAAACTCGGGTTTTCTGACTTTCGGACAGGGGTTCAACTCACCTCGCCTATACCAAAATTTTAGATAGTAAAAGATGTCATGAGGTAGAAAATCTATATTTTCTGTGAAGGTGGAGGGACTTATGGAGAAAACAATAAGTGAATATTTTACTATGCTGATTCATTCTATTTCACATATATCTGATATGTATTTTGAAGATTGACCTCCGCACGAATTTAATAGATGAAAGCCAAGGTATTGGAACTCTAAATTCTGATGCTTTTGTTCTCATAGTAAATCCTGTCTTAAGATGAATCATTATGGCAGCTATCGCAGTACGGGATTCCCATCCTGTATACTGTTTGCGGCGCTCGCAAACGGTGCGGACCGGTAGGAAAATGTCTTTGCTTAAAATTCCATCAATTAAACGAAATATCTTGTTGCATTTTCTTTGAACATAAGTTACAATTTTTTCGGCAGTATCTTTACGAACTGTATAAGCGGCGGTATCTCTATGAGCTGCACGCAAATTGAGGGCTTTTCCGGCAAAGTTTTAAAATCTGCTTTGATCCTTTGTGACAGAGATAGGTACATTTTATTTTGAATCTGCATCGATGTCTTTTTCGTCTGTCAAAGGGGGCTTGCTCTGCTTATGGAACAGCCGCACAGGTGGAAGGGACATTTTTCTATTTTTTGGTTATTTGACAAATACCCGGGAGCCTCAATCGTCCGAAAGCTTGTATGAATCGAAGAGCTGCACACTTAACGTGAGGTGATGCTTTTGAAAATTGGATTCATCGGCGCAGGAAGGGTTGGAAAGTCTCTCGGGCTTTACTTTAAAAGCCATGATCTAAATGTTTTGGGTTATTACAGCAGGACGGCAAAGTCTGCGCAGGATGCGGCAATACTCACTGCATCTCGTGAGTTTACGACACTCAAAGCTTTAGCTGATTCAAGCGACATCATTTTTATCACTGTGCCTGATCAAGCTTTAGCAGAAATCGACCGTAAAGCCGCGGCTATAATTCAAGAGTATGCCATTAAGCCTGCTATAACCTGGATTCACGTCAGCGGGGCGCATCCGTCTTTTTGCCTTGACAGTATCAAAAAGGCCGGCTGCGCGGTGGGAAGCATGCACCCGCTGCAGAGCTTCAGCGAGCCGGTGCCTAGTGCGGCCCGCCTTTCCCAAGCGTGGTTCACGATCGAAGGGACGGAAAAGGCCGTTCAGGCTGTCAAAACAATACTGGCTAAGACAGGCGGGAATTACAGCCTGATAGAGGCTGAAAATAAGCCTCTGTATCACGCGGGTGCCTGCGTTATTTCAAACTTTCTGGTGACGCTCGTGGAGAGCGGTATCCAGTGCTTTGAGGCGTCCGGAATGGGAAGGGAAGACGTATTTCGGGCAATCGAGCCGCTTATTGACGCGACATTATCCAATATCCGAGAAAAAGGCACGATTGACGCCCTGACTGGGCCTATCGTCCGCGGCGACTTTAATACCGTCGGCGCGCATCTGCAAGCCCTCGAAGCCCGGCTGCCCTTGGAACTGGACTTCTATAAATCTCTGGCGCTCAAAACGGCCCTGATGCTGGATGGCAAAAGGCTGACGCCCGAACAAACTAAAAAATTTCAACGAATTTTGGAGGAAAAGACTCATGTCTGATAAATTCACAACGCAAGCATTTATAGACGCGAAGAAAAACAACAGAAAAATCACGATGCTGACGGCTTATGACTATTCAATGGCGCAAATCTTAGATGAAAGCGGTATTGATGCCATACTTGTTGGCGATTCTCTGGCAATGCCGATTCAGGGAAAAGATTCTACCCTTGAAGTGACCCTTGACGAAATGCTCTATCACTGCAGATGCGTGGCCAGAGGCGTAAAAAACGCCATGCTTGTGGGCGATATGCCTTTTCTTACTTATCACATTAATCCGGACGAAGCCGTACGCAATGCGGGGCGGTTTATCCAGGAGGGCAAGGCTAATGCCGTTAAACTTGAAGGCGGCACATCCATGGCCGCAATGGTCAAGGCGATCGTCAGGGCACAGATACCCGTTATGGGGCATATTGGCTTGACGCCGCAGTCGGTCAATATTTTCGGTGGCTTTAAGGTACAGGGGAAGGAAGAGAGCGCCGCTAAGGCGCTCGTTGAAGACGCTCTGGCCCTGGAGGATGCGGGAGCTTTTGCAGTTGTTCTCGAGGCCGTTCCGGAGATGCTTGCCAAACTGATCAGTGAAAAGATCGGAATCCCGACCATCGGCATAGGCGCGGGAAAATACTGCGACGGGCAGATCCTGGTGGTTCACGATATGCTGGGGCTCTACTCCGACTTCACGCCGAAATTCGTCAAGCAGTATGCCAATCTGAGAGGGAAGATGGCTGAAGCTGTCAGCACTTATGTCAGTGAAGTCAGGTCTCAGCAGTTCCCGGAAAAACAGCATTCCTTTACGATCAGTGATGACGTTTTGGAAAAATTATACTAAGCCATAAGCAGGTGAAAAAATGAGTATGATCAAAACTGCAGCCGAGCTGGAAGCATGGTGCAGAAGCGTGGACCGTCGGAACAAAACGCTGGGTTTTGTTCCGACAATGGGCTATCTGCATGAAGGCCACTGCTCCCTGATTAAGGCAGCGAAATCACAGAACGGCCTGGTCGTCGCCAGCGTCTTCGTCAATCCGACGCAATTTGCGCCCGGCGAGGATTTTGAGAGCTATCCGCGGGATATCGGTCGCGATTATAAGCTTGCGCGGGAGGCCGGCGCCGATGTGGTTTTCAATCCCGAGGTCGGCGAGATCTACGTACCCGGCTCCTCTACAGTGATCGAAGTGACAGGGAACATCACAAAAAAGCTCTGCGGAGCCTCTAGGCCAACGCATTTTGAAGGCGTTACGACGATCGTCAGCATCCTGTTCAACATCGTGCGGCCGGATAACGCATATTTCGGACAGAAGGATGCCCAGCAGGCACTGATCATCAAGAAGATGGTCCGGGACCTCCACATTCCGGTTGAGGTGATTGTCTGCCCGATCGTCAGGGAGATGGACGGCCTTGCCATGAGCTCGAGAAATGTTTATTTGAATCCGGAGGAACGGAAACAGGCGACCTGCCTTAATGTAGGCCTTCAAAAAGCAGCGGAGTATCTCGCGTCCGGGGCTGTTGATTGTCGCAGTGTCACGAGATTGACTGAAATCATAGAAAGCCATATACACAGCCGGGATCTTGCGGTCATCGACTATGTCAAGATTCTCGATGGAGAAACGCTTGACGATATCACAGCCATTGAGCCGGGGAAGACAGCCCTGGCTGCCGTGGCTGTGAAATTCGGGAAAACAAGACTGATCGACAACAGGGTGCTGTCGATTTAATCGAGGTGAGAAAGATGCTTCTAAGTATGTTTAAAAGTAAGCTGCACCGGGCGACCGTGACCCATGCGGACCTAAGCTATGTCGGCAGCGTGACGATAGACACTGAGCTGCTTGAACAATCCGGTATTCTGCCGGGGGAAAGAGTACAGATCGTCAATCTGAATAACGGCGAACGTTTTGAAACATATACGATCAAGGGCGAAGCCGGCAGCGGCGTCATCTGCATCAACGGCGCCGCCGCAAGGCTCGTCCAGATCGGCGATAAGGTCATCATCATCGCGTATGCCCTGATGGATGCTGAGGAAGCAAAAACCTTTCAGCCGAACGTGCTGGTCCTAGACGAGAAAAATAGAATCGTCCGAATCAAACATGAAGAGGTCCACGGCACCATGGAATAGGATGTGAGCACATTATGAGTAGCTTCGTTTTCGGGAGTTGAGCGTTAAGTTTAGCACAAATGATGTGTTTGTAGGCTTGAAGCCATGTGGAGCGCAGACCCGATGTGAAAATCTACTCGGTGGTGCAAACAATTGAGGGGAGGAGTAAATCCTTCCCGCAATTTTTAATATTCTTTAATGTAAGAGTGATTGGATGAAATATAATTTTGATGAAATAATTGACCGTCAGGGTACAAACGCATTGATGCGGATGGATTTCGTGACTACATTTTTCATGCAGACGATTCAATGTATTTTCTATAGTGCGGTTCCATATAGAAGCGAGTGGAGATACGGCACCGATGCACATAAAGTAATGCTGATAGATGTGGGACATGTAGTACAGAATTTGTACCTAAGCAGTCATGCCATCGGCTGCGGTACCTGTGCAGTAGCCGCCTTCGACCAGGCCAAGGCAGACCGGTTGCTGTAACTGGATGGCCATGAGGAATATGTTATCTATGCAGCGCCTGTAGGTATTATATAGGAGGCCAGATATTTGCCAATTAAAGGTGCTGTAACAAAGGCAGCCTGAAAAAACTCTCTTGAATGGAAAGATTTTGGGGAGTTCTTTCAGGCTGGATAGTTACTGCCGTTTTTATATATTTCTAATCAGATAAAGCAAACTTTTTAGAATCGTTGCTTGTAAATGATTTTACAAGACCATAGAGTAAATTATCTTCTTCAATCCCCTGAAGATGCAATACATCCAGCACTTCTACAACCATGCAATTGCTTGCATCATCTATCAATATGGCAGAATCATTTATTGTATATTTGATGTTAACAAACTTATCGGTTTCATCAGAATGGCCAAGACCTAAAGACTCCACTACATCCTTCTGATTTTCATTCAATGCACTGACTCCGATAATATCACCTTTACAAATGTTTCTACCGGTTACACTTTGAACGCCTAATAACATCAGAATCTTATCATAGTCTGCCTGCATTGCCCATGCGCATATCATACCGTATTTTTTCCCGTTTTTGATGAAGCAAACTGCATTAGCTCCACAGCTGAAAGCATTAAGTTCCATTTCAATAATACTCCTTTTAAAAATAAATTTTCTGTTAGTATACCTACTTCAAATCAAGCGGTTCTTTGAACTTATTATATCAATTTATCATAAGAAATAAATATTAAAGTTTGAGTGTATCTTTAAGTATCAGCAGCTAAGGATACTCACAAAAAAATGGTATGTCCAAAGTGTATAAATTATAAGCGCTATTATTGTCCACAGTGGACATATAATTTTTTTTATCGGTGTGTTAGTGTATATCTATTAATTTCAATGAATCGCATCCAAATGGAGCGATTAATAATTTTTTTGGGGATGCAGTCTGGTTATAATTACAAATTAGTAAATGTTTTATTAATCATATAAAGGGAGGTAGATATATGACTTTTTTTTATTTAGGTGTTGAGCTTTAGTATATGATAAAGTCACTATAATTTATACAATTACTGGTTAAAGGAGGTAAATAATAGTGAGTATGTTAAGTGAACTGGAAGGTGATTATGCAGGAAGTGTTATTTCAATGCAGCAGAAAAAAGAAACAGAAATTAAAATTGAAAACTTAAGCATGGTCTACCAGGATAAAAACGGCGGAAAACCGGTAACAGCACTTAAAAATGTTAATCTGGATATAAGGCAGGGAGAGTTTATTTCACTATTAGGACCTTCAGGCTGCGGAAAAACGACCTTATTAAGACTTATAGCCGATCTGTTGCAACCCACGGAGGGAAGAATATCAGTTAGTGGACAAACTCCAAGAGAAGTCAGGCTTCAAAAAAAATATGGGATTGTTTTTCAGAATCCGGTTTTGTATGATTGGAGAACTGTCAGAAGAAATGTATGCATGCCAATGGAAATTATGGGAATGGAGAAAGCGGACCGTACGGCACAGGTTACCAAAATGCTGGAATTAGTCGGACTTTTAAATTTCGGAAAGCATTATCCTTATGAGTTAAGCGGAGGCATGCAGCAAAGGGTGGGTATTGCAAGGGCATTGGCCATCGATCCTGAAATCCTTCTCATGGATGAACCCTTTTCTGCACTGGATGAATTTACCCGTGAAAAGCTGCATATAGACCTTCTTGATATATGGACAAAGACAGAAAAGACTGTGGTTTTTGTAACCCATAATATTTCAGAAGCCGTCTTTTTATCAGACAGAGTAGTTGTGCTTTCACCCCATCCCGGGCGTGTATCCGCAGTAATCGATATTGATATACCCAGGCCAAGAAACATGGAATCAAAGCAGACACAAAAATTTTACGATTATATTACAAAGATCCGCAACAGCTTTGAGGGAGTGTGAAGAGTATGGACAAGAAGGAAAAATATAAAGTTAATCTGGTATGGACCGCTTGTATTTTTCTATTCTGGGAATTTGGAGCCTTTATTTTGGACAAGGTTTTAAATGATCCCTTAGCTGAAGCCAAGCTTCCTTATCCCCACAGTATTATCCTATCCATAACACAGAATTTTACGGACTTGATGACTGCGTCAGGACTTACATTTTCAAGAGCCGTTATGGGATTTACCATCGGTGCACTGGTAGGGTTCGGACTAGCCATTATCATGAGTTTATCAAAAGTAGCAGAGAAGATAGCATTGCCTTATTTAATAGTTTCTCAGATGATACCTGTCCTGGGATTGGCTCCAATTATTTTTACTCTGGTAAAAGATATGGACGCATCAAGAATAGTTATTGCGGCTTATATAACATTTTTCCCTGTCGCCATTAACATGCTCAGCGGACTTAATAGTGTTGATATGGACAAAAAGGAACTTCTATATTCCTATGCCGCTAAGAAAAGAAGTATTTACTATAAACTGATGGTTCCCTTTAGTTTGCCATATTTGTTTGCGGGATTAAAAATTGCAGCACCAATGTCAATTACCGCGTCAATTCTGGTTGATATGCTTGGCTCAAAAGGCGGTATCGGAGTGAAGCTTCTGTATTCCTTATATTCGGGTACAAAGGATGTATTCTGGGCTTCAGTGGTAACCAGCGCGCTAATGGGTATTATAAGCTACTTCATCGTCGTTTTATTTGAAAAAATAGCAATACCTTGGAGAAGACAAGAAGCAAATTAATAAGCAGACAGAACAATTGATAAACATCATATACAGCATTAGGAGTACGGGAGGGAAGTATATGACGGAAAAAGTTAAAAATGTGTTGCTGCCGCTGTGCTTTGGGATATTAATTATCGCCATATGGCAATTAGGATTTATTCATGCTGCTTTAGGGTTTAAGCCTTTTCAGCTGCCGGTGCCATCGCAAATTGTTATTACTTTGCGTGACAATTTTGCAAAAACTATGTTTGATACAGTTATTACAGTCTCAGCTGCATTAACGGGACTTATCCTTGGATGTGCAATCGGATTTTTGATTGCTGTCATAGCTACTATGTTCCCTAAATGGGGTTATTCGGTTCTTAGTATAATAGCAGCCGTCAATGCAATTCCCATTGTTGCATTATCTCCTATTATGAATCGATGGTTTACTGACGGTTTTTCACAAAAGGTAGGAGTAGTAACTGTCGTATGCTTGGCTGCCATGTCAATTAATGCATACCGGGGACTGAACGATTTAAGGCCCTTTGCAAAGGACTTGCTGGAGTCTTATGCGGCATCAGGGAGAGTTATTTTCTTAAAGCTCCGTTTACCCAATTGCCTTCCCAGTGTGTTTACGGCACTGAAAATCAACGTGGCTGCGGCAGTTATGGCGGCTATGATAAGTGAATATTTTTCGGCATCTACATCAGGAATTGGGTTCGGAATCAAGGACAATTTAAGAAAGGGCATCATGGCAAAGGGCTGGTCCTACATAGTGGTGGCGGCAGTTGTGGGAATTATCCTCTATCTGATAGTCATGATGATAGAACGCAGGGTTATAAAATGGCATGCTTCACAAAGATAAATTATATAAAAATAAAAAGGGGGAGCTAAAATGAAAAAGAAAATAGCAGTTTTATTATTAAGTCTGCTGATGATTGTATCAACTCTGGCAGGCTGCGGCGGTTCACAGCAGGGAGGTACACCTACAGCAGCACCTACGGCCGCGCCCACAGCAGAACCGACTAAAAGTGCAGAGCTTAAAAAGGTAAGGCTTCAATTAAAATGGCTTCCGCAGTCACAGTTTATGGGTTATTATGTGGCAAAGGATAAAGGATATTTTGAAGCTGAAGGCCTTGATGTTGAAATTCTTCCTGGTGGAAGTGATATCATTCCTGAACAGAATGTGTACAATGGAGCAGCTGATATCGGTGTTACCTGGGTATCAAGCTTAATAACCTATCAGACTCAGGGCTATGAGCTTGTGAATGTCGCCCAGATATTCCAGAAATCCGGTTTGCTTTTGACTGCAAAAAAATCCTCAGGTATTGCCAGCCCTGCAGATTTGAAGGGCAAAAAGGTTGCCAACTGGTTTGGCGGCAATGAATATGAAGTGCTTGCATTATTGGAGAAGTATACCTTAGATAAGGACAAGGATCTTGAGCTTGTTCAGCAGGATTATACAATGGATCAGTTAATAGGAGATACTGTTCATGCAGCTTCTGCTATGACTTACAATGAGTTCGGCCTGGTGCTGGAGAGCGGCATTAAGGAAGAGGATTTGGTTGTAATAGATATGAATGACGAAGATGTTGCCATGCTTGAGGACTGTCTCTTTGTAAACGCCGATTGGGCAGCCCAAAATAAAGATGTATTGGTGGGTTTCTTAAGAGCTTCCATAAAGGGATGGGCAGAGGCATGCAAAGATCCGGAAGCGGCAGGAGAGCTTGTGTATAATGTGGATAAATCAGTATCAAAAGACCATCAGGTTTATATGGCTAAAGAAGTTGCAAAGCTTGTAACTCCGGATGGATTTGATGCATCAAAAATCGGACAAATTGACATGGCTGCCGTTAAACAGACAGCAGACTTCTTAAAACTTTATAATAAGGATTTGACCAGCACTCCGGTAGTTGATGAAACAACATTCAATCCAGCCTACTGGAATGAAGCGACAAAATAATATTAAGACTTGATTCAGATGGGGGCAACTTCATCTGAATCTTAATTTAAACAAAGAAATAATATGAGAGGAGAATTGGTATGGATTTGATAATAAAGAACGGGACTATTGTTACAAGTACAGAATCCTATATGGCAGATATTGCTGTTAAAGATGGGAAAATAGCTGCAATCGGGAGTGGATTTCCGGAAATTGGAGCCGAGGTAGTGGATGCCAAAGGCATGCTGGTGCTGCCCGGTGCGATAGATGCCCATACTCATTTAGCCATGCCTTTTGGCGGAACTATCTCTGCGGACAGTTATCTCTCAGGGACAAGAGCTGCGGCCTGCGGCGGTGTTACAACGGTTTTCGATTATCCGATGCAAAGAAAAGGAAAGGGGATACTGGAAACTGTTGAAGAAAGAAAAGGAATGTGTGACCCTGAAGCCTGTGTTGATTATGCCTTCCACTGCATCATAACTGATTTAAACGACGGGACTATCCTTGATGAATTTGAAGCAGCGGTGGATAACGGAATTACCAGCTTCAAATGCTTTTTGGTGTATAAAAAAGAAAGAATGATGGTTGATGATGCCACTCTGGTGAAGATAATGCTAAAGGCAAAGGAAGTCGGTGCCATAACCAATCTTCATGCTGAAAATCCGGATTTAATCGATTTAAATATAGAGCAATTCTTGAAAGAGGGAAAGACTTCAGCCTGGTACCATTATTTGAGCAGGCCGGAATATGTGGAGGCGGAGGCGGATAAGAGGGCGGTTCATCTTGCAAAATCCATCAACGCACCCCTTTATATAGTCCATATGGCAGATAAAGAAGGGTTGGAAGCTGCTGTTGCAGCAAAGATGGATGGTCATGATATCCTCATTGAAACCTGCCCCCAATATCTTGAGTTTACCAGCGATGTTTATAAGAGAGAAGACGGAAGAAATTTCGTGTGTTCGCCGCCTATTAAAGGCCAGGAGAGCCAGGATGCGCTCTGGAAGGCCATTAAGGTGGGAACCATCGACACCGTTGCCACAGACCACTGCCCTTTTCAGAGCTATGAAAAAGACTGGGGCAAGGAGGACTTTACGAAGATTCCAAATGGCTGTGCCGGAATCGAGAACCTGTACCCTTATATGCTTTCAGCAGCAAATGAAGGAAAAATCAGCTTTAACCGTGCAGTAGAGTTATGCTCCTCCAACCCTGCAAAAATATTTGGATGTACACAGAAGGGATCATTAACTGTGGGAAAGGATGCGGATATTGTGATTTATGATCCCAACAAGGATTTTACGATCTCAGTTGATAACATGCATTCAGATTATGATCACACCATATGGGAAGGAAAAACCCTACATGGATATCCGATAAAAACTTTTGTTCGGGGGAATTTAGTATACGATAACGGAGATTTTGTAGGAAAACCGGGACTTGGGCAATTTGTCAAAAGGGAAAGACGCAAATAGAACAGTCAGGAGGCGTGAATATGAGCAGTTTATTATATAAAGAAATTTCGACTAAAGAAGATGCAGCGGCTTGTTTACTATGTCATGATGCACCTTGTACAAAGGCATGTCCTCATGAAATTAAGGTTGATACCATCATTCGTTCCCTGAGATTTGAAAACAAGGCTGGAGCAGTCAATAAGCTGCCCCATCTCCTGCCTTGTGAAAATTGTGACGCAAAGCCTTGCGAAAAATCATGCCTGAAAAGCAATATTAATCAAGCAGTACCAATTGACAGAATAATGAAAGCAATGTCAGCTGAACAAAAAATAAAAGAATCAGAGGTTGATTTATCCATAGAGTTTTGCGGAATTAAGTGCGAAAATCCATTTTTCCTTTCTTCCTCTGTAGTGGGAAGCAATTATGAAATGGTGGCAAAGGCTTTTGATATGGGATGGGCAGGAGTTACTTTTAAAACTATCGGCACCTTTGTACCTGAAGAGGTTTCACCGAGGTTTGCTGCTCTGAGCAAAGAAAGCCTGCCTTTTGTAGGTTTTAAAAATATAGAACAGATTTCAGAACATACCTTGGAAGAAAATATTAACTTTTTAAAACAGCTGAAAAAAGACTACCCAGGTAAAATCATCATAGCATCAATCATGGGACAAAATGAAGAAGAATGGATGAAACTTGCTGAGCTTATGACAGAAGCCGGAGCGGATATTATTGAGTGTAATTTTTCCTGTCCTCACATGTCAATTGATGGGGTGGGTTCTGATGTAGGACAAAATCCCGATCTGGTAACTGCTTATACAAAAGCCACAAGAAAAGGTACCAGGTTGCCAATACTTGCAAAGATGACTCCCAATACAGGGAATATGGAAGTGCAGGCAAAAGCTGCGATGAATGCCGGTGCAACAGGTATTGCAGCTATTAATACCATTAAAAGCATCATGAATGTGAATCTTAAAACCTTTGAATCGGAGCCAAATGTCAAAGGAAAGACCAGCGTCGGGGGATATTCGGGAAAAGCCATAAAGCCGATAGCATTAAGATTCATTCATGATATGAAAAAGTGTGAGGATTTAAAGGATATCCCAATCAGCGGCATGGGCGGAATTGAAACATGGAAGGACGCAGCTGAATTTATGGTTTTAGGCTGCGAAAATGTACAGGTAACCACGTCAATAATGCAGTATGGCTACAGAATAATTGATGATTTAATCGAAGGAATGAAATTCTATCTGAGCACCGAGGGTTATAGAAGTATTTCTGAGATTGTGGGAAAGGCATTGGATAATATTTTGCCCGCTGATAAGCTTGAAAGAGACAGTATTTGTTATCCCAAGTTTGACAGAGAAAAATGCGTTGGCTGCGGCAGATGTTTTTTATCCTGCTATGATGGCGGCCATCAGGCAATAAAAGTTGATGAAAGCTCGAAAAAGCCTGTCTTGCAGGCCAAAAATTGCGTCGGTTGTCTGTTGTGTTCTTTAGTATGCCCTATTGATGCCATATCGCCGAGAAAGAGAGTTAAAAAAGCTCAGTAAAATTAAGTAAAGGGGGGAATTGATATGTTAACCTGCAATAAGGAAAGATTGGAAGATAAAATAAAAACTTTCAGTAAATTTGGAGATACCGGAAAGGGTGGGATCACAAGATTATCGCTATCACCTGCAGCAATAGATGCCAGAAAAGAGTTTTGCAGAAGGTGCCAAGCTCTTGGTATGGATATAAAAATAGATGATATGGCTAATATTTATGCCACAATTCCCGGAGAAGAGGAACTGCCTTGTATAATGTCAGGATCCCATGTTGATTCTGTCAAGCAGGGAGGAAATTATGACGGTATTTTAGGGGTGCTTACGGCTTTGGAAGCGGCAGAAACTATTATTACGGAGAAAATACCCCACAGGCACCCTATTACTGTTGTTATATGGACGAATGAGGAAGGTGCACGCTTTGAGCCTGCAATGATGTCCTCAGGTGTAATAACAGGTAAATTTGATAAAGATGTTATGTTAGCCTCCAAGGATACAGAGGGAATTACATTTAAAGAAGCGTTGGAAACAAGCGGATATATGGGATCGGAGGAGAACAGAACCTCAGCTGAAAAATGTAAGGCTTTAGTGGAATTGCATATAGAACAAGGTCCGGTATTGGAAAATGAAAAAATTGATATAGGTGTTGTCGAAGGTGTTTGCGGCATGGTAAATTATGAATTCACATTTATAGGCCAGGCCGACCATGCAGGAACAACACCCATGAAATACAGAAAAGATGCGCTGTATTCAGCTGTAAAGACTATTCAATATCTTCATGATGAGCTTGATAAGCTGGACAGTAAGCTGGTTTATACTACAGGAAAGATTTCAGCTCATCCAAATATTCACACCATTATTCCTGATTTAGTTAAGTTCACGTTGGATGCAAGACACCAGGATCCAGAGGTGATAAAACAGGTTCTTGACATTATCAAAGCTATTCCGGAAGTTGTTGAAAAATGTGAAGCAAGCTATAAGGAAGCCTGGTCACGCAAAACTGTCAGATTCAACCCTGAGCTTGTCAGCTGTATTGAAAAGAATGCAAAAGAGTATGGATATACAACAAAAAAAATGTACAGCGGACCGGGTCATGATGCTCAATATCTGGCAGATATTATTCCGACGACAATGATATTTGTCCCAAGTGAAAGAGGGCACAGTCATTGTGAAAAAGAATTTACCCCTATTGATAATTGCTTAAAAGGTGTAAACGTATTATTGCAGACAATTTTAGATATTGATAAAACTATATAATAAAGATTTAATTATAGGTTGCCGGTAATTGAATATATTATATGAAATATACGGTTACATACCTCTGCCAAAACAAGGAAATATCCTGTTTTGGCAGAGTCTTTTTGTTATGGCTGTATCAGAGGAGGAACTGTTTTTTATTATCAAAACAGCAACTTGCATTTAACAATGGCTTAACCAGTATTTAACATAAAATTAACATAAATAATGTAATCTTAATATGTTTGTTAGAAAAATGAAAACCATTATATTCAGTAGCTTATACAGGACTTTCAACTATGTATTTAGCTGTCTTTGGAAACCTTTTATTATATGAGTGAGGTAATTAATGGATGATCAAATGTTAAATTTTGAACAACGAGTTAAAATAAGAGCGCAAGCGGTGAACCTTTACTATGGTACGTTCCAGGCTTTGAGGAATGTTACCATGGATATTCAAGAATGTGCTATTACAGCTATAATTGGTCCATCAGGCTGCGGTAAATCCACTCTTCTGCGTCTTTTTAACCGCATGAATGACCTGATACCCGGAGTCAGGGTAGAAGGAAAGATACTGTTGGACAGCGTACCTATCTATGAAAAGAACACGGATGTTGCCGCACTTAAAAAGAGGGTGGGCATGGTTTTTCAGAAGCCTAACATCTTTCCCATGTCTGTGTATGACAATATTGTTTTTGGCCCAAGGCATCATGGAATAAAACGCACGGCCGAACTTGAAGGTATAATGGAGCGGAGCTTACGCCAGGTGGCTCTGTGGGAAGAAGTTAAGGATAATCTTAAAAAACCTGCCTTTGATCTTTCTCCCGGTCAGCAGCAGCGCCTTTGTATTGCCCGTGCACTGGCTGTGGAGCCCGAGGTCATATTGATGGACGAATCATGCAGCGCCCTTGATCCGGAATCTACAATGAAAATTGAAGAGTTAATGCACAATCTGGCCCAAAGTTACACAATTGTTATTGTTACTCACAACATGGAACAAGCAGCACGAGTATCTGACATGACCGCATTTATGATGATGGAGCCGGATAGGGCGGGAGTATTGGTGGAATATGCTCCCACTTCTCAGATATTTACCAATCCTAAAGACAAACGCACCGAGGACTATATTACAGGCCGGTTTGGATAAAAGTTTTTAAGCGGCGTAACTGATAGGAGAAAGCAGTTTTTTAAAATTATGAAATGGAGGAAATTAAGCGTTAAAAATTGACCCGATGATGAATTTAATGCTTGATTTTGGTGTGAAAAATATGAGAGAAAGACCTATAAGACCAATCAGCACAGCTGCCGGTACAGTGATATTGATTCTTTCCATAAGCTTAATGCTAGCTTGCAGCCACATGACCCAGGCTGGCATGATTGTTGCCGGCTCAACTTCTGTACAGCCTTATGTTGAGATTTTAGCTGAAGAGTACATGGTCCTGTACCCCGATGCCGAGGTTGACATCCAAGGCGGAGGATCTTCGGCCGGTATTACGGCAGCCCAGTCTGGTACTGCCGATATAGGCATGTCCTCACGTGCATTGAATGACGAGGAGAAAAGCCTGTGGTATGTTGAAATCGCCAAGGACGGATTAGCAGTAATAGTGAACCCTGGCAACCCAATTCAAAATCTCTCATTAGAACAGATACGCGGTATCTATTCAGCCACGATCACCGATTGGAGCCAAGTGGGGGGAGTGAATTCAAGGATTCATATAATTACCCGTGAAGAAGGCTCAGGAACAAGAAGCGCCTTCGAGGAACTTGTGATGAACAAGTCTGAAATAACTCCGAAAGCCATAGTTCAGGATTCTAATGGAGCAGTACGGCAACTGGTTGCAGATGACCCTAATGCTATAGGTTTCATTTCTTTGGGCCTGGTAAATGAGAGAGTGAAAGCATTACATCTGGAAGATGTTGCGGCGACACGGGAAAATATAATGAATGGAAGCTACAGTTTGTCCAGACCATTTTTGTATATCACCAACGGCCAGCCTACGGGGTCAGCCAAGCAGTTTATAGATTTTAGCCTTTCTCCGGAAGGGCAGAAACTGCTGAGTGATGAGGGGCTCATTACCTCAGCAGAGGGGACGGAAAAATGAAGAATTTTAAAGAAAAATTATCTGAACGCGTATTTCTTGTGATTGCCCTTTCAGCCCTGTCGGTGCTGGCACTCATAACTGTGTTTATATTTGTCAAAGGGTTACCTATTATACTGAAGGTTGGTGTCTTCAACTTTATTTTTGGTATGAAGTGGGCTCCCAGCCAGGGTGCTTTTGGTATTTTCCCCATGATTGTCGGTTCAGTGTCAGTGACTCTGGGAGCAATAATCTTAGGAGTTCCCATTGCAATTTGCTGCAGCATTTTTTTAGCTGAGTTTACCCCTGCATCACTCCGAAACATATTCAGACCAGCCATTCAGCTGCTGGCCGGCATACCTTCAGTGGTATATGGATTTTGGGGAGTGGTATTTATTGTGCCTGCCATACGGAATTATCTGGGTGGACCAGGGCTGAGCATATTGGCTGGTTCCATCATTCTGGCCATCATGATCTTGCCGACAATAATCAGTATCTCTGAAGTTTCCATACTCGCCCTGCCCCGTCAATATAAAGAGGGGGCTCTTGCTTTAGGACTGACACATTGGCAAACTATATGTTCATTGCTGTTACCTGCGGCCAAGTCGGGAATAGTTGCCGCCATAATCTTAGGGATAGGCCGTGCAATTGGGGAGACGATGGCAGTTATTATGGTTTTAGGCAATGCCGTTGCCATCCCCGAGTCCATTCTTGACCCCGTCAGGACATTGACCACGAATATAGGTATTGAGATGGGATATGCATCAGGTGAGCACCAACAGGCGCTTTTCTCAACAGGTATTGTGTTGTTTATTATAATTATGATTTTGAATGCTGTTGCCCAGTACATCACTAGAAAGAAATGAGGTTACTATGAAAGTTAACTCACGAATCATCCAAAAGATAGCCAAATTTTTGATTTGGTCGGCTGCTCTTCTTGTCATACTGATTCTTATGGCCATAGTCATTTATATACTTTTAAAAGGCATACCTATGCTCAGCTGGCAATTTTTAACGGAGATTCCGAGGAATATGGGCCGCTCCGGCGGTATTTCCTCTTCAATTGTCGGAACGTTGCTGGTGACCGCGGTTGCAGTCATTGTAGCAACGCCCTTCGGAATTGGTACAGCTTTCTATCTCACGGAGTACACCCATGAGAGCAGAGTCACCCGTATTATACGCTTCAGCGCTGAATCATTAGCAGGAATACCCTCTATTGTATACGGACTTTTTGGTTTTATTTTCTTTGTAATTTACCTCAAATTGGGGTGGTCTATTTTATCCGGAGGACTGACCATGGCTATAATGATTCTGCCTACTATAATCCGTACATCAGAAGAAGCAATCCGTACTGTACCGAACCTATACCGTGAGGTAGGATTTTCTCTGGGAGCCACCAAATGGCAGACAATAATCTGGACGGTACTCCCATCGGCACTCCCGGGTATAGCCAATGGCATCATTTTGAGCATAGGCCGATGTGTCGCCGAGACGGCTGCCGTTATATTGACAGCCGGCTCAGCCTTGCGTATGCCCACATCCATCTTCTCAACGACCCGGACAATGGCGGTACATTTTTATATACTGGCGCGGGAGGGAATATCCATGGAGAATGCCTATGGCACTGCAGCACTTTTAATCATTATTATTTTTCTGATTAATGTCGTTTTCAATATGATGGTCAATAGATTCGTAGCCAAAGGCCGTTAAGAGGTGAAAGATGATTCAGCAATTTAAGATAATTATAAAAGGGTTAAACTTCTATTATAAAGAACGCCAGGTTATTAAAGAACTCAACTTAGAGATACCAAAGAATGAGATTTTGGCTGTCTTTGGCCCTGCTAACAGCGGTATAACGACTTTGCTCCGCACACTGAACCGTCTCAGTGACCTGACTCCGGGGGCTCGTCCTGAAGGAGAAATACTTCTTGATGGGAAAAACATCTATGCTCCGGATATAAATGTGACAGAATTGCGCCGCAGGGTGGGGATGGTCTTTGATGTACCGACACCTTTACCCATGTCCATATTTGATAATGTGGCTCTGGGACCCAGCATGAGTAAAATGAAAACAAAAAGGGCCATGGCGGAGGAAGTGGAAAAGACCTTGCGTATGGCTGCACTCTGGGATGAAGTCAAGGACAGACTGCACACTCCGGCAGCCAGGTTATCCGGCGGCCAGCAGCAGCGCTTATGTATTGCCCGGGTTTTGGCTCTGGAGCCTGAGGTTATTCTGCTGGATAGACCCTGTTCGGCTCTTGATCCGGTATCAACAGCCAAAATTGAGGAGTCCTTAAGACAGCTTAAGGAGCAATTCACCATTATCATTGCTCCCCATACCGTTCAGCAAGCAGGGCGCATCGCCGACCGGGTTACATTCATGCTGATGGGAAGCCTGATAGAGCAGGGTATTACCGGTGAGGTTTTTTCGCACCCCAAGGATAAAAGAACCAGTGATTACATCACCGGAAGGTTTGGATAAGCATGGCTGAAAAGTTCAACACCTTCATATATAAAAGATGCCATGGGGCTTAACCCCATGGCATCACTTTTTTGTCTATTCTATTCAATATTTTAAATTAAAACTTTTCTTTGCTTAACTTTTCGAGTTCTTTAGTAATTGCTTCATATACGCCAGGATAAACGCTTCCAGGTCCTCCCTGTGTGATACAAGGGAGGAAATAGTGTTTTCCGCATCTTTCAACGGATTTTCTTACTTCTTCAGCAACGCTTTCCTGTGTCCAATCTTCTCTGTCAATCAAGGAGTTGTCTATATCTCCCATGAAGGAAATCTTTCCGCCGTACTTTTTAATTAGCTCAGGAACATTGTTCTTTGAAACACAGCCCTGCCAAATATCAATTCCCATTTCGATCATATGGGGTACCAAATTAGCAGCGAAAGAATCGCTGTGATGTACGATAAGTTCTACTCCGTTTGCTTTATAGAATCCATAGATCTTTTTGTAAGCAGGCACGATAAATTCTTCAAACATGTCAGGTGCCATGAAGGAATTTATGGAGCTGCCCCAATCGTCATGATGGAAGATACAGTCGGGTTTGTAATATTTAACCAGTTCTGCAGCATATCTTAATTCATATTCTGTTAGATAATCAATAAGTGCATGCATTTCTTCCGGTTCTTCATAGAAGTTAAGAAGACAATCATCCATACCCATTAAATGATGGCACTGCTCGAATATACCTGGAGCAACAAAGGCTGTAGCAAATACTTCGTTACGGTCAATGGCCCTTACTTTAGGCAAAAATGGTTCCCATGCTTCCGGGGGGAAATCTGTCTTTGGAGCTTTAACAACTTCTCTCCATTTTGTGATATCTTTTATAACTTTGTGTTCCGCATCATGTACTGGGAATGCTCCGGGTACACCTGCAGGCCAAGCATTAGTAACGCCCCAAGCATTCTTTTTAGGTGGTCCGCCTGGCATTGGGCGCTCTCCCTGGGCTGAAATAGGATCTCCCATAATCATGCCGTAAATTGCATCAGTACACACAAAAGCTTCATACTGATTGACAAAACGGTCAGGGTTTCCGCCTTTGATTGTTTCTAAAAGATTCTGCCTTTTCGTTAACATAAGTACCTCCTTAATACTTGAATTAATATTGTTTCAAGGTTTATTATGCTGTCGTATAAACAATATTATCCATAAAACCTCTTATGATAAGCATACTAAAAAATAACTCCACATGTCAATATAACTCGAAAGGCAAAGAGCAAAGATAACTGAGATGTCTTGACCAAGCGGAATATCAACCTTCATTATATCATTTTGCCTCATATTCAAGTGCTGATAAAGAATTCTTTATAGAAGATAAAAACTCTTCATCCTTTATAAAAGATAAAATTTTAATGGAACTGTAAAGTGCAAAATGAGTTTCAGCATCACTGATATCTATATCAAGTATCTCTTCGATCTTCTTTATACGGTAATCCATTGAGTTTCTATGAATATTGAAAATATGTGCAGCTTTAGAAACATCACGTCCGCAAATAAGATATACATAAAGGGTCTGCATGAATTTTGTATGGTTCACTTTATCATATTCCATTAACTCAAAAATCCATTTGCTGCAAAATTCTTTGAGGTCGGACTGCTCGGCGGCTATATCCAATAAATGGTCAATAGCAAATTCGTCATATATGAACAATAACGCATACTGTTTAAAACGATTGCCAATTTCAATGGCTTTACATGACTGAATATAAAAACGCCTTATTAATGAAATGTCATGAAAACAACGGCTAAGGCCTGCCTGGATTCTATTCTCCTTTAAGAAATCCAAGGCGTTCTCTAAATCCGTTTTATTTAAAGGTTTGTTCTTTTTACGGCTGATCAGGTAGATAAGGTCATTATTATATAGTAATGATTTGCTGTCGGATATTAATAAATCCAATTTGGCTCTATAAAAGGGTAGAGTGTCTGTATCGCCGGCTATCTTCCTGGCTGTAAGAACATATAGGTTTTCTGCCAGGTTTAAATCCAAATATTTTATTCGGTCATGCAAGTATTCTTGATTTACATTTTTAGAATCTAAAAGTTCAGTAATTAAATATTCGTAAATTAAGCCCTTTGAATGATTTAAAAAGCTATCTTTCTGTAACTCGTTGGCAACCAATTTGCTTAATAACTCTATCATCTCTATACTGTTTTCACAAAGTGGGCGTTCATGATCTACAGCACTAACATATCCGATATGTTTTCCGCCAATCTTAACCTTATTAAAAATTGCTTTTTTACCGGTTAAAATATTTAGAATAACTGGATTATCCGCCATCTCAACCTTTCTAAAACTCTCTTTTTTTAAATTATAATCGTCATAAGAACCATATCCTCTTGAAACTAAGCCATTCCATTCATCATCTTTTACGATAATATTTTTACTGTATGAGAGGACTTTATATGCCAGGTTATAAACCATAATGGGATTTCCCAAAACCTCTGCACCGACATCCAGAATATACTGCAAACCTTTTCCGGAAAGCAGAGCATCATATAGCTTCAAAGAACTGTTGTGAAGGCTGTTCTGATTGACTATAAATGTATTTATTTCTTTATATATGTTAGAGATATCTGATGAAGCATCAACAATAATTAAATTGAGATTGCCTTTTGCATCAAAATCTAAATTTATATCATTCAGGCACACTATATTAAGGTGGGATTCAATTGGTATAAGTTTAAGAAGGTCAGAAGCTTTGGTGACGTACAAAAGATTGGATTTGTAATCTTGATCATTACCACTTAACCAGACAACGTTATTAATACTGTCAAAGCCTTCACAGGATAAATATAATTTCGGGTTGTGGCGGCTTAAGTGATCAAATATCATTTTCATACTTATAACCACAGCTTAATCACCTCCTTTATCCAATATTATCCATGCTTAAGTCAGATTTTGTATTAGAAAAAACAAAAAAATACAATGCAATTTTCTGAATTTTTACAAATCCAACAAAATATATTTGTGATAGATTATTTATAAGGGTAAAACAGTTCTAAATAGCTTTTCAAATAGATTTTAAATGATGTGCTTTTCAAAGTAAATAGTTTAAATGTTATTTTTGTAGTTTAAGTACATTTTTTGAAAGATTACCACCTGTAATTCAAATAACCGCAAGCCAAGCCCGTTAAGCCGCTTATCTTATATTTATTTTATATGGCAAGGAGATGAAAAGAATATGTGATGAAATAAAGAATGCCGGAAAGATTGCGGAATTTCACTGCTGCGGCAACTGCAGCACATGGCTTATCGATGAATTTATTGATATAGGTGTGGATATTGTACAGCTGCCCATGCCTAACGATAAATTACTGGAGGCTAAGAAAAAGTATGGAAACCGCCTGGTAATTACCGGAGGATTTGACAGGCGCGGCCCGGCAAGCTATCCCAACGCACCGGAGGCCATTGTCCGGGAGTGGGTTCGAAGCAATTGATGATTATGGCAGAGATGGAGCACTGATCTTCTGGGACGGCGGTATTATCGGACAAAGCGAAGATTCAAAGCAAAAAATTGCTTGGGTATTAGATGAGCTGCACCAATACGGCAGGGAGATTTATCGATAATCATTAACAGGGAGGGGATATAAAGATTATAGAAAATTTAGCATAGTCAAAAGTCTTTAAAACAAATTGTAAACTGTAATTGAGGAGGTTTCATATGCACATTAATACAACAGTACCGGAAAGTTTGAAAAAAGACAAATTTGGTATGGGCATCGGCGGTTTTGGGTATAACCTTGCCGCTGCAGGAATTATGACATATCTTACCCTGTTCTACACGGACAACATGCTTATTTCTGCAGCCAGCGTATCAATGATTCTGTTCGTTTCAAGAATTATTGATGCATGTACGGATCTTTTAGTAGGTACATTGGTTGACAGGACTAAAACAAAATGGGGTAAAGCCCGTCCCTGGCTCTTATGGATGGCAGTACCGGCCGCATTATCCCTGTCGGCAACATATTTTGTTCCCGCCTTTTCTGATACCGGAAGGGTCGTCTATGCATTTATTACTTATAACTTAATGGCTTTCTTCTTCCAAACGGCCATTGCTCTGCCCCTTCAGTCACTTGTCGCACTCATTACTCCCGACCCGAAGCATAGGCTTCATCTAAGCCAGTTATATGGATTCTTTACGACAGCCGGAGCAGTGTTGGTTAACTTCTTTGCCACACCGATTATGCAGGCTTTAGGAGGAGGTTCTCGAGGATATTTCTTATACTTCACAATTACCGGCATTATCGGTTTGTTCCTCATATTGGTTTGCTTCAAGCTGACTACCGAAAGGACTGAAAGCAGTGAAGGACCCATTCAGGAAAAAATTCCCGTTAGTGAAGGCATCAAGATAGTTATGAGAAACAGATACTGGTGGAACGCCTTGGGTATCTACCTTATGACCAGCCTCGTTCCAGCTTGCTGGGCGGCAACAGCATACTATTGCATTTACTGGCTTAATGGCGGTGTTGACGTAGGTGTACTCATGTCAATGCTATGGGGTGGCATTACCGTAGGAATTATACTTTTTGCCCCTGTTTCACAAAAGCTTGGCAAAATGCCTTCTGCTGCAATCGGCCTTGGCATGCAAGCTTTAGGCTCTGTTTTATTGTGGCTTGCCCCCACCTCCATCCCAATGCTGTGGGTTTCAACAGCCTTTCGTTCATTGGGCGTAGGCGGTTTATCCGGTAATATGAATGCTATGCTTGCCGAAGTTGCCGACTACGGCGAATGGAAATTCGGAAAACGTACCGAAGGGCTTGTATACAGCGGGGCAAGCTTCGGCGGTAAAGTAGGCTCTGGTATCGGCGGTGCTGTTGTTGCAGGACTTCTTGCCTGGGGGCAATATGTTCCCAATGCACCCACTCAAGCCCCCCTTGCAATGAATGCCATAAAGATTGCCTTCGTCGGGGCCCCCTTTATCGGTTCATCATTAATCATTATCATGCTTCTTTTCTTCAATGTGGAAAAGAAAATGCCTCAAATAAGAAAAGACCTTGAGGAACGTAAAGCCAAAGCACAAGCACAAACTCTGTAGAATTAAAGTAACATATTTTTTTCCATAAAAAGGCATCCCGTACAGATATTTTAATATCATCCAGGATGCCTTTTATAAGTACCTTTCAAGCAATGCTTGATTTAAGCTGCAAATTATGTTAAAATAATAACAACTAAATTGTAAGTATATTCTTGCAATAAAGTTTAAAATTTGCTGGTACTGACACAAAGATTTTTCTGAGTGAAAGGCAGGCCATCTATAAATTTTTTGTGGATAATTGCGCCTTTCAGGCGTATTTTTTATATACTAGGAAAGTTCTCTTTCCTAGTATATAAAAAACGAGGATTGTAAAGGACAGGACGTCCTTAGTAAAAATGCATTGGCATTTTTACGCCGAAGGGGGACATAGGTCCCCCTGACGGAGTTGCGTAGCAATTTTTTTATCTTAATATGTGGAGTGATGAAATGGAGACAAGAGTTGCAATAATAGGCATTATTGTGGAAAACAGTGACTCGGTTGAAAAATTAAACAGCCTGCTGCATGAGTATGGCAAGTATATCATCGGAAGAATGGGAATTCCTTACCGTCAAAGAAAAATCAATGTTATAAGTATAGCCATTGATGGACCCCAGGATATAATAAGCGCATTATCAGGAAAAATCGGAAAACTGGACGGTATCAGTGCAAAAACCGCATTTTCCAATGTATATACAACCTATGATGAATCATGAAAACATTAATTGACAAGCTTGAAAGATATCGGATTCTTGACCGGGAAGAATTCCTGGAATTACTTGAATGTCCTAGCGATGAAGATGCAAATTACCTGTTCGAGCGGGCCCGTTTTGTAAAGCACAGCGTCTATGGCCATGATGTTTATATGCGTGGACTTATCGAATTCACAAATTACTGTAAAAATGACTGTTATTACTGCGGCATTAGAAAAAGCAATTTAAAAGCCGACAGGTACCGACTGACAAGAGAACAAATACTTGAATGCTGTGCTATGGGTTATGAGCTTGGTTTCCGTACCTTTGTACTTCAGGGTGGCGAAGACATGCATTATAATGATAAAAAAATAACGGATATTGTCCGCTCAATTAAAAAAAATCATCCCGATTGTGCGGTGACCCTTTCCATAGGAGAAAAGAGCTATGAAAGCTATAAGGCGTATTTTGATGCCGGGGCCGACCGTTATCTGCTTCGCCACGAGACTGCAAACAGTGAACACTACAGTAAGCTTCATCCAAAGGCCATGTCCCTTAAGAACCGTAAGGAATGCCTGTTCAACCTGAAAGAGTTAGGCTATGAGGTGGGCTGTGGATTTATGGTGGGCTCTCCCTGCCAGACAAATGAATGCATTATAGATGACCTGTTGTTTATAAAAGAATTGGATCCCCACATGGTTGGGATAGGACCGTATATACCTCATAATGAAACGCCTTTTGCCGATAAAAAGGCAGGGACACTGGAACTGACGCTGTTTTTGCTGGGAATTATACGCCTGATGCTTCCCAATGTTTTGCTTCCATCTACAACAGCCCTTGGCACCATTCATCCCGAAGGGAGGGAAAGAGGCATTTTATCAGGTGCCAATGTTGTAATGCCAAATCTTTCCCCTGTTGACGTCAGGAAAAAGTATATGCTCTATGACAATAAAATCTGTACGGGGGATGAGGCTGCCGAATGCCGCATGTGCCTGCAGAGCCGTATTGAGAATATCGGATATAAATTGGTCGTCTCAAGAGGCGACTATAAAATTTAAATAAAAATAACTGATGGGGAAGAGTCATCTGACCCAAAAGAAAGGAAAATAATTATGTATAATCCAAAATCATTAAAAGCCGTTGAGTTCATTGACCACCAGGAAGTGCTGGAAACCTTGGCCTATGCCGAGAAGAACAAGAGCAATGCTGAATTAATTGATAGTATAATTGAAAAAGCAAGGCTTAAAAAGGGCCTTTCCCACAGAGAAGCTGCAGTGCTGCTTGAGTGCGATATTGAAGAAAAAAACCGGGAAATGTTTGCCCTGGCAAACCAGATTAAAAATGATTTTTATGGAAATCGTATTGTTATGTTTGCACCGCTGTATTTATCCAATTATTGTGTAAACGGCTGTGTCTACTGTCCCTACCACGTAAAAAACAAACACATAGCAAGAAAAAAACTTACTCAGGAGGATATAATCCGGGAGGTCACCGCCCTGCAGGATATGGGTCATAAGCGCCTTGCAATTGAGTCGGGTGAAGATCCGGTGAATAATCCCATAGAGTATATCTTAGAATCAATAAATACCATTTACAGCATTAAGCATAAAAACGGTGCCATACGCCGTGTAAATGTGAATATTGCAGCTACCACCGTAGAAAATTATAAAAAGCTTAAAGATGCGGGCATAGGGACATATATACTTTTCCAGGAGACCTATCATAAAAAAAGCTATGAAAAACTCCACCCTACAGGGCCCAAACACGACTATGCTTATCATACGGAAGCAATGGACCGGGCCATGGAAGGCGGGATAGATGATGTAGGGCTGGGAGTTTTGTTCGGCCTTGAGCTTTACCGGTACGAATTTGCTGGGCTTCTTATGCATGCGGAACACCTTGAAGCTGTCTTTGGAGTGGGACCCCACACCATAAGCGTGCCGAGGATAAAGCATGCGGATGATATTGACCCGGATGTATTCGATAATGGAATTGATGACAATATATTTGCAAAAATAGTTGCCTGTATAAGGATTTCCGTTCCGTATACGGGAATGATCATATCTACGAGGGAAAGCAAGGCCTGTCGAGAGAGGATAATCAGCCTTGGCGTATCCCAGATCAGCGGGGGTTCCAGGACAAGCGTCGGCGGATACTATGAACCGGAACCCGAAGATGAAATTTCAGAGCAATTTGATGTCAGTGATAAAAGGACTCTCGATGAAGTCGTAAGATGGCTCATGGAACTTAAATATGTCCCCAGTTTTTGCACAGCCTGTTACCGGGAAGGCAGGACAGGCGACAGGTTCATGAGCTTTTGTAAAAGCGGGCAGATCCTGAATTTTTGCCATCCCAATGCCCTTATGACCTTGAAGGAATACCTGGAAGACTATGCTTCTTCAGATACAAAAATAATCGGTGAAAATTTGATTGATGCTGAAATCAATAGCATACCCAGTGAAAGAATAAAAGGTATTACTGTTAAAAACCTTGACAGCATTAAAAATGGTAAACGGGACTTCAGGTTTTAAGGGGGGATACTATGGGAATGAATGAAACACCTTCAGGTGAACGCGTACACATAGGTTTTTTCGGTAAAAGAAATGCGGGAAAATCCAGTGTTGTTAATGCTGTTACAGGGCAGGACCTGGCAGTTGTATCCGATATTAAAGGCACCACTACCGACCCTGTATTAAAATCCATGGAACTCCTTCCTATGGGTCCGGTTATGATTATCGATACGCCGGGAATTGATGATGAAGGGACATTAGGAGAACTTAGAATAAGAAAAGCAAGGCAGGTGCTGAACAAGACGGATGTGGCCATACTGGTCGTGGACTCAACCTGCGGGAAAACAGAAGCCGATCATGAGTTAATCAGACTGTTTCAAGAAAAAAATATAAACTATATTGTAGTTTATAATAAATCCGACTTGCTGACAGAAGAAAAGACTGGGTCAGGCAATGAGATATATGTCAGCGCAATAAAAAAGGCGAATATAGAAGAACTGAAGGAAAAAATAGCATCTATGTCTTTGAGAGACGAGCAAAAACTGAAAATCGTCGGCGACTTGATAAGCCCGTCGGATTTTGTTGTACTAGTCACCCCTATAGACAAGGCGGCTCCCAAAGGAAGGCTGATATTGCCCCAGCAGCAGACAATCCGTGATATTCTGGAAGCAGATGCAGCAGCTATTGTCGTCAAGGAATTTGAACTTCGGGAAACCCTTGAAAACCTGGGTAAGAAACCTAAGCTTGTAATTACGGACAGCCAGGTGTTTGCAAAGGCTTCGGCAGATACACCAAAAGATATATTGCTTACATCCTTTTCCATACTCTTCGCCCGGTATAAAGGTTTGCTGGATGAGGCGGTAAAAGGGGCAGCCGCCCTTGAAAAGCTCTGTGACGGTGATATATTGCTTATTTCCGAGGGCTGCACCCATCACAGGCAATGTGACGATATAGGCCGTGTTAAACTGCCCAGGTGGATAAAAAATTACACTGGGAAACAGCTTGATTTTGAATTTACTTCGGGCACTGAATTCCCAGATGATTTATCCAAGTATAAACTCATCGTACACTGCGGAGGATGTATGCTTACGGAAAGAGAAGTAAAGTACCGTCAGAAATGTTCCGTTGACCAGGATGTGCCTATAACCAACTATGGAATTATAATAGCATATATGCAGGGAATTTTAAGGCGCAGCCTTGAAATATTCCCCCATATACTGGCGGAAATTGAAGAGTGACAGATTGATATGAAAGGCCAACCATAGGCATAAGACTAATGAATAATTTCACAAGTGTTTTAAATATTACGGAGTCAAACATTAGTGAAAAGGCTTAGAACTTCACAGTTAAATGAAGGATAAGCCACTAAATATAATTCTCATATGCGCCTCATAAGTCTTATACTAATTTGAGCCGGTGCACAGCGGCAGAATGGAGCTTAATATGCGTATTGAAAAAGACAGGCTTGGTGAAGTACAGCTTGATGATCATATATTGTATGGTATACAAAGCGCACGGGCAAAGGATAATTTTTCGGTCAACTATAAAAAAACCAGCCTGCGGCTTATTTATGCCATAGTAAAAGTCAAAAAAGCAGCTGCCATGACTTATATAAAGCTTGGTGTTGGAAAAGAGGGAGTATACAGGGCAATTACTGATGCCTGTGACATCATTCTTTCCGGACAAGCAGACGGACAGTTTATCGTCGATGCCATGCAGGGCGGGGCGGGCACATCGACAAATATGAATGTAAACGAGGTAATTGCAAACCTGGCTTTGAAATTATCGGGCAAAAACTGCGGTGAATATGATTTTATCCATCCTATTGATGATGTGAACCGGGGCCAGTCCACCAACGACGTATATCCTACGGCGTTGCGTATTGCGGCAATCGAGCTGCTCCGCGATTTAAGCGAAGGATGTGCAAAGCTCCAGCAGTCCTTCCAGAAAAAAGAAAACCAGTTTGATGATATAAAAAAGCTGGGGCGGACCGAGCTTATGGACGCAATTCCAATTACCCTAGGTTCCGAGTTCGGCTCTTATGCCCAGGCTATAGCACGGGACCGGTGGAGGCTTTACAAGGTTGAGGAGCGCCTGCGCCAGGTAAATATCGGAGGAACGGCGGTGGGTACGTCAGCAAATGCCGATCGGAAATACCGTTTTGGAGTCATCGATAAGCTGAGGGAAATGACAAACATAGGACTTGCCGCCGCCGAATATCCCATGGATATTACGCAGAACAATGATGTTTTTGTTGAAGTGTCGGGGCTTTTAAAAGCTCTGGCGGTAAACCTGATGAAAATTTCAAATGATATACGCCTTATGAATTCGGGGCCTGCGGGCGGGATAGGCGAGATTAAACTTGCCCCCATGCAAATGGGGAGTACCATAATGCCGGGCAAGGTAAATCCGGTTATCCCTGAAATGGTGATACAGGCTTCTATGAAGGTAATTGCCAATGATTATGCCATTACGGCCGCTGCTTCTCATGGGGAATTTGAACTTAATGCGTTTTTACCGCTGATAGCAGATTCTTTACTTGAAAGCCTGTCTCTTTTAGAGAGAACCGTTATTATTTTCCGTACAAAATGCGTGGACTTAATAGAAGCCGATAGTGAAAGATGTTTAAAACTCCTCGAAAGCTCTTATGCATTTACGGTGGAATATACACAGAAGCTGGGCTATGACAAAGTCAGCCGTATTATTGAAGAGAATAATGGAAATGTAGACAGCATTAAAAATGCCCTAAAGAACTTTGAAAAATGATACATTTGACCGGAGCTGTTGCATTTTAAACACTGCATTGCTGTGCTTGAGTTCAGCAAGTTCTAAGGTTTCCTGCCTTGAAAATACAAAAATTCTTAAACTTCCTTCGTTCAAACAATCTAAAATTCTAAGTATTTTCTGCGGCAGACCCACCAAGAACTTGCTGAGAACTCTCACAATGCTCATTTACGTTGTTTCATATGCAACAGCCCCAGATTTTTCATCTGAAACATTAGTTTTTATGTGCCGGATTACCCTGGTTTCTTTCCTATGGATTAAAATATAAAATTCACACAAAATATATTGTTGGTATTCACCTATAAAACCGACGTATAATATATATTACCTTGTATTTATAGGGGAGGAATTGTCATGGGAATAAATGATGTTGAATGGAAGAAGGAAAGCGAGTGGCTGGATACTGTGCTGAAAGAAGCACATAAGCAGCTTGATGAAAAGCGGCATTTAAATGACAAAATAAAAAGAGAAAATATAGAAACTCAAAGAGAATTATGGCAGGAGGTCGGTTCTGTCTCTATAGCCAATGAATTAGACCAGCTGTCGGATTTTATGAGTTATATTGATATATTAAGATGGCAAAAGAGAAGCCACGGATTCATAGAAAAGGTTAAGGAAAAGTATGAAAAAATGATTTTATCCCCCTACTTCGGAAGAATAGATTTTCACGAAAGCGGAGAGGCGGGAGCTGAAAAGTTTTATATAGGCATATCAAACCTGGTGAACGATGACTATGATGTTCTCATTTACGACTGGCGGGCCCCTGTTTCCGGCATGTTTTATGATTATGAAATAGGAGAAGCGTCCTATGTATGTCCTGAAGGGGTTATCAAGGGACGACTGACTTTAAAGAGGCAATATAAGATAACCAATGGCAAAATTGAGTACATGTTTGACAGCAACCTTAAGATTGACGATGAAATCCTTCAGGAAATACTGAGCAAAAGCACCGACGACAAAATGAAGGCAATTGTGACTACCATTCAAAGGGAGCAGAACAAGGTAATACGCAATGAAGAATTTAAAAATTTAATTGTACAGGGCCCTGCGGGCAGCGGAAAAACATCCATTGCCCTTCACAGAGTCGCCTATTTATTATATAAGTATCGTGAAAAAATAACCTCTCAAAATATAGTTATATTTTCACCCAATCAGATTTTTAATGATTATATATCAAATGTATTGCCCCAGCTGGGTGAGGATAATATCTCCCAGACAACCTTTAAGGAATATATGCATAAAGCTTTAGGATATGAACTTAATAAAGAAGATTACTACGATATGATGGAATATATCCTGTCATCCCAGGATAGCCCCGCTTATCAACGAAGGATGAACAGCATAAAATACAAGTCTTCCATGGAATTCATCCATGTTTTAAAGCAATATGTAAACCATGTGCAAAAAGCAGGCAGGAGCTTTGATGATATAATTTTCGGTGGCAAATTAATAATTTCCTCCAAAGAATTGAGGGAACTTTTTCACAATGATTATATCGACCTTCCTATAAAAAGAAGGCTTCAAAAGATAAAGAACAGGATTTTGTATCTTCTTGAGCCTTACGAAAGGAAAAGTATAAATGAAGCTGCGGGAAACAAAATTTACAGCGTGAAGGCAGAATTAAATGAAGTATATCAACAGGTTGACCGATTGACAGATTTTAATCTGATTGATCTTTATATGAAGCTCTTTGAGAATTTGGAGCAGTTTTACCATAACGTAAATACAGAATACACAAAAGAAGAAATAGTCGATATAAAAAGCTATACTCTGGAAAATTTCAAATATCATACCCTGTATTATGAAGACCAGACTCCCCTTTTATATCTGAAGGGTGCATTTGGAGACCTTCCAAAAACAACAGATATAAAATATGTTATTATTGATGAAGCTCAGGATTATACTCCCCTTCAATATGAGGTTTTTCATCAGCTTTTTGACCATGCAAGTATTACAATGCTGGGAGATTTAAATCAATCAATAAACCCATATATGAATGTAGGAGATTATAATAATATATCACATATATTCTCAGAGGATAATACCTGTATTATGAGCTTATCTAAAAGCTACAGATCCACGGCGGAAATAACACGATTTTCGAGGAAGCTTCTTAACAAGGAAGTCACAGCGGAATCGGTGGCAAGGCACGGAGATGAACCTATAGTCTTTGGCTTTAATAAAGAAGAGTATATAAAGGAAAGAATTCATAGAGACATAATAAAATACAAAGGAAAAGGATATAAATCCATCGGTGTCATAACAAGGACTAAAAAACAGGCTAAAGAAGTATACGATTATTTAAAGGACAGAGTAGAGATTAAGGTGTTGATTGACGACGATGAGGAATTCTTAAACGATGTAATTGTAATACCGGCTTACCTTGCCAAAGGGCTGGAATTTGACGTGGTTATAATCTTCAACGCCGGCGAGGGAAATTACAATAGTGAGGAAGAGAGGCTTTTATTATATACAGCCTTAACCCGCGCCCTCCATGTTTTATGTGTGTATTATTCAGGAGAGCCTACAATGCTTTTACAGGGAAGTTAAATCTTTTAGTTTAACTTCCCTGTATTTCTATCTCCCTTGCAAAATTTTCAACAGCTTCTATATAAAGCTTTGGTTTAAAAACATGAATGACGTGATTTGCAGGGATTTTTATATATTTAGCATGAGGTGCAAGCTTCAGTATTTGTGCGGCATCCTCATCATCCATTGCCCCAACTAAACCCCAGTCTTTATAGCGGTGCCAATTGGCATGCATTATAAGCAGAGGACATTTTGCACGGCTTAAGGCATCTTTGTGGTCTATGCCTTCATAAAATCGCCCGTCTACAAAAGCCCGTGAAAAGTCCGGGTCGAACATGGAGAGGGATTTTAACATAACTCTTAGTGTATCGGCAAATCCAACTTCCAGTGGCTGCCCCGGGTGATTTGCTTCATATTTTTTTATCATTTTGGACAGTATTTTGACAAACCAGTCCGGCATTTCTTTATTTCGATTTTCAGATACAGGCATCTTAAGCCCTTTAAAATAGTTGGCAATATCTCGGTTTTCAATATTTCCTATGGTGTCAACTAAGTGTTTAAGGCCGTTATACACGTATTTATCCTGCTCTTTAAATCTTGGGATTTCGGCTGAAAACACAGGCGCATCTTCAATTACTGCACCCATGATAAAATCAGGCAAATTTGCCGCACACCATAATGCTATAATGCCTCCGGATGAGTTGCCGGCAATAATTGCTTTGTTCTTTACCACATCTTTTAAAAAGGCCTTCATATCTTCCCCTATGATTTTCCAGGAATAGTTACCGGGGGTCCAGCTTGACTTTCCATGGCCTCTTATTTCAACTACATATACCTTGAATTTCTCGGATAAAGGAATCATAACCTTTTTGTAGCTCTCCCAGGTACCCATTTGGGCAGGAATAAGCACAAGAGGGACTCCGTTATCCGGCCCTGAAACATAATTCATATTAATTTGTCCCGTGAAAAACTGCTGTTCTTCAAATCCGGCTTCTTTAACTTTGGAGTTTTTAATTATTCCGGACGTATGTTCATAGGGGTTTTTATACATTAAATTTCCCTCCTGAATTATAAAACTCAAAGGTTTAAGCTGCATTAAAATTATAACATAAAAAGGAGGTTTTAAACCTTCTTGAATTATTTCAATAGATAAAAAAGTTAGCTTAAGCTAAAAAACTTATTGACATTGATGTTCTTAACATGATATATTTACTCATAAGTTAGCTTGTACTAACTTGATTTTTTAAAATTAAGTTAGATATAGATAACTTAATTAATTTTATTTATGATGAGGGAAGGCATGGAAATCAGGTTAAAAGCTGCTTATTTTTGGCAATGGAAAAGGATTTCAATTATTGTTTTATTTTTGATTCTCCTCACAGCTTCGCTTATGATTGGCTCATCGGCCAGCGTCAGCTTTAATGCCTTGTTTAACAAGGATTTAACGGCATGGAGCGTTTTATGGCACAGCAGGATTCCGAGGACTGCTGCCATAATATTGTCTGCAGCAGGCTTGAGCGTCGCCGGTCTTATAATGCAGGCCATAAGCCGCAATAAATTCATGTCGCCTTCAACAAGCGGCACTACGGATGCAGCTGCCTTTGGACTGCTACTATCATATATATTTTTAAATCAGCAGCCGGGAATTGTACAAACATTGTTTGCCTTTGTGTTTGCTTTTTTTTCAACACTTATTTTTACATCTGTTATAAACAGGCTGAAAATTAGAGAGGTAGTGTACATTCCTCTTATTGGAATGATGTACGGAGGCTTGATTTCAGCCTTGACTACTGCCGTGGCCTACAGGTTTGATGTGATGCAGATGATGACAGCAATAAACTTGGGAAGCTTTGCAAGAATCGGGGATTTTTCCACGGTATACATAGTAATTTTACCCCTTGTCTTTGCCATAACTTATTCCACCAGGTTCAGCATCATAGGCATGGGCGAGGACTTTTCAAAGAATTTAGGTCTTAATTATAACAGGGTTGTTTTTGTTGGTCTTGTTATAATAGCCCTTATAAGTGCCGCAACCTTTGTGGCAGTAGGACCGCTGCCTTTTGTAGGGCTTATAATACCCAATATGGCAACCTCCTTTTACGGTGACAATATGAAAAAGTCCATTATAGATTTGATGTTTTTCGGAGCAGATTTTGTCCTTGTATGTGATGTGTTAAGCCGTCTTGTTATCCACCCCTTTGAGATGAGTGTCAGTTTGACCATAAGTATCATAGGGGGAATCATATTTATGATTTATTTGATAAGGGGGTTAAGAGGTGCTAAAAAGATTAAAACCGCAAACTAAACGTGCTTTTCTCATATACGCAATCCTTGCTCTGCTTCTTGCAGCATCTACATTTTTGTATATTTACTCCAGAACCTATGCCAAAGCAACAAGGCTTAATTTGGTAATGGAACCAGCGGTTTTTGGCAATATCATGAGCCGAACAGTGCCTGCTTTAGGAGGAATGGCTGTTGCCTCAGTACTCATCGCAGTCGTAAGCCTGGCTTTTCAAACCATAACCGAGAGCAGGATATTGACTCCCTCAATGATAGGCTTTGACTCGGTATTTATAGGAACCCAAACCTTAATTGTCTTCTTATTCGGGTCAATGTCTAAGGTGTTTTTAAACCCTTATCTCAATTATTTGATTGTGGCAGGGGCTATGATTGTAATTTCAATGTTCATGTATGGGTTTATACTCAGAAAAAATAAAAATAATCTGGTCTTTCTTTTAATGTTTGGACTTATACTATCGGGAGTCATAAGGAGCGGTTCTACATACTTGCAGGTCATCATGGATACAAATGATTTTAATCAGGTGAGGGCGGCTACCAGCGTCACGGTAAACAATATGAACACCAATATCATTATGCTTGCCATTCCCATTATGATATGTGTCATTGCAGTTATGCTTTTTCGTCACAGAACCTATAATGTTATGTCTTTAGGGCCTGACAACGCAAAATCCTTAGGGATTAATTATGAAAGAGAGCTGAATATAAATCTGGTGCTTATATCCATTGGTATGTCTATTGCCACAGCATTAATAGGGTCCCTTGCCTTTTTAGGTCTGCTGGCAGTTAATATAAGCCGTGAGATTTTTAAAACCTATGAGCATATGCTGCTTTTTATAGGCTCGTCAGCAGTTGCGGCACTGGCGCTTATTGCCGGCCAATCCATAGTCGAGTTGTTGCAAGGAGCTGTACCTGCAGTGGTAATAATCGATTTGGTGGGCTGCTCATATATGTTCTGCCTGATCGTGAAGGAGAATGGTGTTTAGATGATAGAGATAAAAAATATTAATCAAAGATACAACAAAAATGGCAGAAAAAAAACTCTGGAAGATATAAGTCTGGTGGTAAAGGAAAATGCCATTACTGCGCTGATAGGTGCAAACGGAGCCGGAAAGTCCACTCTCTTAGGAGTAATAACCAACCTAATTCCTGCTCTTTCAGGAACGGTAACCATCGACGGTATGGATATAAAAAGGATTAAAACCAGCGAGGTTGCAAAGAAGGTAGCCATATTAAAGCAGACACACAACATTAATATCCGGATAACAGTAAATGACCTGGTGGAGTTTGGTCGTTTTCCCCATTGCGGTGGAAGGCTTACGGATGTTGATAAGCAAAAGGCAGAGGAAAGCCTTAAGTACATGAATTTGTCTGGTTTGGAACACCGGTATTTGGACGAGCTTTCGGGAGGACAGAGGCAAAGAGCTTTTATTGCAATGATTTTAGCCCAGGACACGCCTTATATATTCTTTGATGAGCCTTTAAATAATCTTGACATCAAGTACTCAGTGGAGATGATGAAGGTAATTAAAAACCTTGTCATCGAATTGAATAAGACGGTGGTGGTTGTGCTTCATGATATCAATTTTGCTTCAGCCTATGCCGACCATATAATAGCCATGAAAGACGGCCGCATTATAAGCCAGGGCAGTCCGAAGGATATAATCACAAAAGCGGTTTTAGATGATGTATTTGACCACGATTTTAACATAGTTGAGCAGGACGGCAAAAGCGTCTGCCTGTATTATGACAAGATGTAGCCTGGTTGGGCTATATAAAACAACCATTAATATATATAATATATAAAAATTCAGGAGGTTAACAATGAAAAAATCAATTATTTCTTTTATATTAACTGCCATGATGGCGCTTGGAGCGCTGTCTCTATCAGGCTGCAACAAAGCACCTGAAACTCAGGCACCGGAAGAAACACCGGCAGAAACAGTTACTGTAACAGATTCGGACGGAAAAGAAGTAACTTTAAATACCAACCCTACAAAAGTGGCAATTTACGATTATTCAATACTTGATATATTATATAATGGAGACTTTGATAAAACAGGCATCACTCAGTTGATAGTCCCCTCAAAAGACAGCCTTCCTGCTGATTTGTCCTTCTACAAGGAAGCAGGTGATGACAAGGTTATTTCAGGCGGGAGCTTGTTCTATGTGGATTGGGATGTACTGGACCTGGTACAGCCTGAACTTGTCATCACAGGCGGAAGGGCATTTGGAGTGGGCGCTTCAGGTGAGAGCTTAAGCAAAGAAGAAAAAGAAAAATATATGACTGATACCTTTGCAAGATACCCTGATGCAAGTTTTATGAAGCTTACAACGAATGCCTCAAATTCCCAGCTTTTAAAAGATATAGAGCATAATATAACTACTCTGGGACAGATTTTCCCTTCTATCAAGCCTGAGCTTGATGCAAAGCTTGAAAAGATAAAGAAGGATTTTGCAGATATAAATGCGAAAGCTAAAAGCTCAGGTAAAAAAGCATTGTTCTGCATGATGGTAGACCAGACTACACTTTCAGTATTCAACCCTAACAGCCGTTTTGACATGCTTTATGAGGATTTTGGTTTTACACCGGTAGATGACGGAGCAGTGGCTTGGACAAATCAGCACGGCTTTGATGTACGTGCGGAATACGTTCTTGAAAAAAATCCTGATGTTATCTTCCTTCTTGACAGAAGTGCAACTGTAGGAACAGGAGCAGGTGCTGAAAACTTCATGAACGACCCGATAATAAAACAGACACAGGCTGCTAAAAACGGTGATATCTACGTATTGACAGGGGATGCATGGTACACTATGACGGGCGGTATCACAGCAGCTGAAAGAATGGTAGAAGATATAAATCAATATATAAGCAAGCTCAATTAATTCAACATAAATTTATACACTGATTTGAAAGTCCAGTTTTACTGGACTTTCAAATCGTTATTGGAATATTTTTATGTTCCTTGAAGAAAACGTTTATGTTTCTTATTTTTAAGATAAAAAATTGATTTAAAAAAAGATTTGTGATAGCCTAAGAGGAGTTATTAAAATTTTTACATGTAAAATTTTTTTTGGTTTTATTTGAACAGGAGGTAGAAATAGTAGTGGAAACATCCAGACAATCTTTGTGGTCCAAAAACTTTGCAGTATTTTTCCTATCAAGTTTTTGCATGAGTATAGGATTCCAGTTCTTAAGCCCTATGCTGCCTTTATATGCAACTAACGTCTTAGGAGCACCACAGTCACAGATAGGTTATTTAATCGGGGGATATTCACTGGCTGCTTTGGTCATAAGGCCTTATGCAGGATATGCTTTTGATTTTATGGGAAGAAAGAAGATGTATGTTATTGCAATGGGAATGCTGGCAGTCATATCATTCTTTTATCCCTTGTCATCCACTTTCTTTCTGCTTGTATTGGTAAGAAGCTTGCACGGTGTATGCTTCGGACTGACCAGCACAGGCAGCGGAGCCATTGTTGCAGATATCCTTCCTTTTGAAAGAAGGAGCGAGGGTATAGGGTATTTTGGCCTGGCCCAGACCATATCATCGGCGTTAGGTCCGGCTCTTGCTTTATCAATTATGGGTGATAATCAATACAAGAAGCTTTTCCTTATTGCATCCGTATTAATTGTTTTCGCATTTGCTTTTTCTTCAATGATAGCCCTGCCCAAGCAGGTTAAGCCTACCAGAGCTATTAATTTGAAAAGCTTATTGGAAAAGAGAGTATACAGGGTTTCAGCTCTTAATATGCTGGTGGGAGTAGTAAACGGTACAGTTATGTCATACATCCTTATTTACAGTAAGGAAATAGGCATAGTAAACGGAGGAGTGTACTTTTTAGGAAATTCCATCGGAGTTGCGGTAACAAGGCTTTTTACAGGTAAATTGGTAGATAAGCATGGCCCAAAATATGTAGTTACTTTTGGTTTTATTTCGTTTATAGCAGGAATAATAGTTTTATCAATGAGTACCGGACTTATTTCATATATTATAGCGGCTGTATTGATGGGTTTGGGCAACGGTATAATAATGCCGTGTCTTCAGGCTATGACCATAAATATAGTTGAGCCTGAAAACAGAGGAGTTGCCAGCACAACATACTATGCGCTTACCGATATAGGTGTAGGCGGAGGAGCAATTATACTTGGCATGATGACAAAGTATGTATCTTTAAGAGACATGTTCTTATACAACGGATTGTTTTTACTCATACCTCTGATATTATTTCATATATATGTCATGAATGACTATAACAGAAAATTAGCTTTAATAACTGCGCAAAATTAATAAAAAAGCTTTAACAGCACCTGATTTTTGTTTAAAATGAAAATTAGGTGCTGTTTTTAAAAGCATTTGAGAAAGATTACAAATGTAAAGGAGCTTGTTATGAAGGTTTTGATTATCGGAAATAAAGACAGATATAAGAAATACATGCCTGATTTGGATGTGGTGAAGAGCATTGAAATGGTTTTCTGCCCTCGGGGTGCCGATGATGAGGAAATATTGAAAGCAGTTCCTGACGCACATGCGATATTAATTGACCCTATGGCAAAGCTTTCAGGACATGCCATAAGCAATATGCCTAATCTTAAGATAATACAGTCGGAAGGGGTAGGATATAACGGCATTGATTGTAATGCCGCTAAGGAAAGGAATATATATGTATGCAATTCCAAGGGTTCAAATGCAGCTGCCGTGGCAGAGCAGACCATTCTTTTAATGCTTAGTCTTCTGCGCAATCTTATCGTAGGGGACAGGACCGAGAGGGAAGGCAATCAAATTCAAATGAAGGAAAAGATGATGGTAGAGGGAATAACTGAATTGGGAGACTGCAAAATAGGCCTTATAGGCTTTGGAGATATCGCCATGGCAACAGCAAAAAGGCTTATACCATTTGAATGCCAGACTTATTATTATACAAGGACAAGAAAGTCTGCCGAATTGGAAAAGGATTATAATGTTACTTATATGAATTTGGATGAGATGGCAAAAACCTGTGACATAGTAAGCATACACTGCCCCGTAACGCCTGAAACTACAGGCATGATAAATGCAGAATTTTTAAGTAAAATGAAGCCCACATCATACATAATAAATACGGCCAGGGGAGAAATTGTTGACAACAAAGCATTATATGATGCTATTGTAACGGAAAAAATAAAAGGTGCAGGTTTAGATACGGTGTATCCAGAGCCTACAACAAAAGATAATATATTATTAAACCTGCCAAGGGAATATGAGGACAGGATAATATTCTCACCTCATATAGGCGGCATTACCACA
Organism: Oxobacter pfennigii; assembly: GCF_001317355.1. Taxonomy (NCBI): domain Bacteria; kingdom Bacillati; phylum Bacillota; class Clostridia; order Eubacteriales; family Clostridiaceae; genus Oxobacter; species Oxobacter pfennigii. The sequence continues at coordinate 13,977 of NZ_LKET01000026.1, read as the reverse complement.
AGCTATTTCGTTCGCGCCCATAAAAAGAACTGGATGAATGTAGATGCTGCATTAAAAGGAAAACGCCCGGATTATGTTGTAAATGGACTATGATGGGGACATTTCTCCGACTACCCTATAAATTTATAGGTTGGAGACATATCTTCGACTACCTCAGACTTATTCCTTAAGAAGAGAAGGTGCGTCCCCTAACACTGAATAAGAGGAAAAGTGTCCCCTAAAGAAGTATATTAAAGAAGGAGGATGAAAAATGATTTCACAAAAATACAAAAAGATGCTGGAAGGTAAATCTGTAATAAGGCAGCTCTCTGAATTTGCCACAGAGCGCGGAAAAGCAATAGGTTATGAAAATGTATTTGATTACAGCTTAGGTAATCCATCTGTTCCCGTCCCAAGGGAATTTACTGATGTTATGATTGAAATGCTAAAAGAAAAAAATCCGGCAGAGCTTCACGGATACAGCCCCAGCTTGGGAATTCCTTCTGTAAGGAAGAAAATTGCTGATTCATTGAACAAAAGATTCGGTATGAATTACACCGAAAACCACATATTTATGACCAGCGGTGCTGCAGGTGCCATTGCCCATGCAGTAAGGTGCGTATCAGATGCAGGTGATGAAATTTTAACCTTTGCACCATTTTTCCCGGAATATCATCCTTACATAAATTTATCGGGGGCGGTGCTTAAGGTTGTTCCGCCCAATACAGAAGATTTTCAGATTAACTTTACTCTTTTTGAGGAAATGCTCAATGAAAAAACAGCAGCCGTATTGATTAATTCTCCCAACAATCCTTCAGGTGTGGTTTATTCCGAGGAAACAATAGTAAAGCTTTGCGATATGCTTAAGAATAAAGAAAAAGAATACGGCCATGAAATTTTTATAATTTCCGATGAGCCCTACAGAGAAATATTATTTGCAGGTGTAAAAGCACCCTATGTATCAAATTATTATGATAACACATTATCCTGTTATTCATATTCAAAATCCTTGTCATTGCCCGGAGAACGTATTGGTTATGTTGCTGTTAATCCAGCCTGCAAGGATTCGGAATACTTAGTCAGCATGTGCGGGCAAATATCAAGGGGTATAGGCCACAACTGCCCGCCGTCAATAATTCAGCTTGCTGTAGCTGAGGTTGTTGATTTAACTTCAGATATGTCCATATATGAGCGCAACATGAATTTGATTTATGAAAAGTTAGTGGAATTGGGCTTTACTTGCGTAAAACCGGGAGGAACCTTCTATATCTTCCCTAAAGCATTGGAGGAAGATGCAAAGGTATTTTCACAGAAGGCCACTAAATACGATTTGATATTGGTGCCGGGAGACAGCTTCGGCTGTTCGGGATATTTCAGAATGGCATATTGTATCGATACTGAAAAGGTAGAACGCTCCCTTGCCGCTCTGGAGAAATTCATAAAAAGCGAATACGGTATATAAATTTCACTAAATATATTAAGGTGCTCATTTAGCACCTTAATATATTTCAGTATACCTGCCGGTTAACATGTGAATAAGCCAGAAAAAACCTTTCCGAATTGGGAAAGGTTTTTTGTTATACAAGCATTCTATATAAATCAGTCAATGAGCACGCAGCCTACATAAGTCAGAGTGCCGGGACCATAATAATATTCAACCCCATTTGATTTACAGACATCACTTACCAACAAACCATAAGCCTCCATTGATGAAGTCATGCTATTGGGGAAACGACAGGGACTATCTGGATATGTGCATTTTTCACATTTCTTGCATCCGCCTGCGCCAAGAAGCATGGCATCTGGATATATTTTCTTTATTCTTTCCGAGAAGTCATCAAAATTATTCTTATGGGTTTCAGCTAACTCCATCATACCTTCGTAATCGAAGGAATCCTCTAATTCACCTGTAGTCTGTAAAATAAGTCCATGATGATATTTTTTCATCCTGCTTGCGCATTCTTCCAATGTGCCGCAGGCAGGAGGACATGACCAGTTTTTTCCGTAAGCATGGCATTTATTTTCCGCACAGGCATCACGGACTTCATTTCTTGCAACAACAGTATCTACATTTAAATCTCCGACGTTGGTAAATCCGCAGGATACAGCCAATTGTTTTATATCATCGTAATTCATAGTTTTCTCCTTTTATAAAAAAATATAAACACTTGCAATTACCTAGATTGTACAGTTTAATTATACCTCAACAGGGGGTAAAAACAAAGGGGACGGTTCACAATTGTTTGTCATTTTACAACAATTATGAACCATCCCCAGTCACTTAGTTATTTATTAGATTTCGCTGTATATGGTCCTGGAGTGCCTGTACAATTCTTCTCTGAATGCAGGAGTAATTGCTGCAGTTGCATAGGAATTTACTACTAAGCCTTTTCCGGGTACGCAGAATTTTTCAGCAAATGCTTTAGCTGCTGCTCTCTGTTCAGCTTCTGAAGCTTCAGGGCTTACAGCGTCCGGAATAACGCCTATCAATAATTGGTCGCCATATTTTTCATAATAAGCCTGAGTATTATTCATAGTCTGTGGAGTCCATGAATCCCATCCTGCTGCTATGATATTTGGGATCTGTTTTTCAAGCATTCCGCATGAGTGTAAGTCAGCATACAAACCCTTTGAATGGAGGTGGTCTGTAACCTTCTTCATGGCGGGAACTATCATTTCTTCTGCAGTAGAAGGTGAAAAGAATGTATCCTTCTGCGCTGCCCAGTCGTCGTGGAAACAGAATCCATCAATACCAGGGAAGTGTTCAAGATATTTGTCAATGAGCTTAATGTAAAGGTCAGAAAGCTTGTCAAAGAGTTCTTTAACTGCATCCTGCTGGTCTTCATCTATAAGAGCCACAACAGCTTTATCAAAGTCCATGAAGGATATAAGTCTTTCATACCATCCGTTTAATACCCAAGCGATATTGAACTGTTCCGGATTAAGATGGATATTCTTAACACTGTCTTCCCAATTCCATTTGTCCAGGTCCGGCCAAACTAATTTTTCTTTCCATTCATTAGCATCTTTAAGGAATGGAGCTCCTGGCTTAACCATTGAACCGCCGGCTACCGGTACATATACCCATTCAATACCAAACATATCTTTTCCGCCGCCTTCAGCCGGCGGCATCATTGTATCTTCGAATGCAAATGCTCTGGCAACGTTATCCGGGTTGGCTTTTGGAGTAATGAAACGTGTTTCAACATTGCTTATTGCCCAAATTGGCTGTTTCTTTAAAGCCGCAATGTATCCTTCTTTTCTGGATACGGGAAAATCATAAACAGGTGTAGGAGCTCCTCCCATTCTGTTTGGAATTTCGCTTGCAACTTTGAGTTCTTTTTCATCAAATTTTATTGCCATATTTTTTCACTCCTCTTAATTTATTAGCTTGTTAATACATTGATTTAACCACATTACTAGCTTGTTTTTGCCAATCTTTCAATATTAGCAGCTGCATACTTGGCAGCATCTTCGTCAGTTATTTTATACCCTACAATCATCAGCACAGCTGCAACTACATAAAAGGCTGCCGGTATACCGCCTAAGAGCAGCATAAATTTGTCAACAAACTGTGGAGTAGGTGTCATGCCGGCTGTATAGCCTATAATTGCAAGGCCGTAACCTGAGACAGCTCCGCCAAGAGCAAAGCCGATTTTAAATGGCATTGTAAACAATCCTGTTGCCATAGCACGATAGTCCTTACCGGTTTTATAAAACCCGTATTCTCCTGCATCCAGAACGTAGAGGGGTCCGAAAGCCTGGAAAAAATACATAGCCACTGCACTGATACAAGAAAAAATTATATATACAACCAAGGAGCCTTTTGCAAAGAAAGAAATGCATAAATTTCCGGCTGCATAAATAAGCAATCCATATACCATGGCATTCTTTTTCCCAAGTTTTCTGCCGATTTTGGGCCCTATTATACTGGCCACCAGGCCAAAGGCTGTGGTTATTGTCATAGCCAGTGACATTAATAGGAAATTACCCAGTACATACATAAAATAGTAAGCTAAAATGCCGTTGAATGTCATTAGACCGATATTGAATAATGAACTTGCTGTTATATATACCAGGAGCTGGCTGTTTGTAGCAACAGATTTAACTAAATCTGATATCTTTGTAGAAACAACATTGGTGGCTGTGTCCTTTGGTTGAGGAATATCATAGGGCGCTGCCGCTTTTGACAGCATCATATTGCCTACAACTAAAACCAACCCAAACAATGTTGCAGCAATTGTATATGCATTCGAACTGCCAACGTATGGCGTTATAGCCTGTATGAAAGGAAGAGTTATGGCCGATACCAGTATATTGCCGGCCGCCATCCACTGAGTACCCCTTATGGAAAGCTTGTCTCTGTCCTCCATGTCGCTGCCTGCCATTGCCGAGAGAACACCATACTGTGCTGTTTGTATAAAGTTCATAGAAAAGTGCAGCATACCATATCCTAAAATTGTTACTATCATTTTGGTATAAGTAGGAAGCTTAGATGTATCTATAAATTGAATTACGATACCAAAAAAGACCACAAAACGCAAAATGATCAGCCATGAACGGTACTTTCCCCACTTAAAATTTGTCTTTGAAACTACGCTGCCTGCAATAAGACCGATAACAAAGTCAATGGCACGGGCAATTAATAAGGTAGTTCCCATGAGTGCTGCGCTGTAGAGAAGATTTTCCGTCATGAAAATTGTTAGATAACTCATAGGTATAGCAAAAGCTAAACTGGAAGCAAAACTATAGAAGGCATAAGCATTAATTTCAGATGATTTGAGTTTTGACATATCTCATTCCTCCGTCACATTATGATTATATAGAAATACCAATTATAACCATATATTGCTGTGATAACAAAGGTAATTAATGCCACAATACTTACACTATAAGTGCTGCATGGAAATTATAAATTAAATATTAAACCAGTTCTTTAGCTTTAACAGCAGCTCCGCCTGCGTCACGGGCATAAGCGTCAGCTCCGATTGAGGATGCAAATTCAGGAGTGATAGGTGCTCCGCCTACTAATACCTTGAATCCTGTTAAACCGCTGGCTTTAATTGCCTCTACTGTTTCTTTCATAGCCGGCATAGTTGTTGTCAAAAGTGCTGAGCAAGCTACTACTTTTACATCAGGATTTGCTTTTATTGTTTCAATAAATTTTTCTTTTGTGACATCAACACCAAGGTCGATAACATCGAAACCTGCGCTGCCTATCATAAGAGCAACAAGGTTCTTGCCGATATCATGAAGGTCTCCTGCAACAGTTCCTATTATGCATTTTCCAAGGGAAACTGAACCTTCACCTGCAAGAACAGGTTTTAAAACTTCTACCCCTTTTTGCATTGCTTTACCTGCAACAAGCATTTCGGGAACAAATATTTCTCCTGATGAGAATTTGTCACCTACTACTCCCATAGCTTCAACCATTGCTTCAAGGATAGCAGTTGCTGCTTGTCCTTCGTTCAATGCTTCCTGTACTAAACCAGGAACAACTTTGGTTTTACCGGCTGCGACGCCAGCTTTTACTTCATCAATTTTTGACATTTTAATTTCCTCCTTTTAATACATTTATATTAATGCGGTCAAAGTTATTGACTTTGCCTCATAATATACCGCTGAATTTAATTAGGGATTGACTTATAACTTTATTAACTTGTTCATTTATATATCATTTTCGGAAAAGAATATACCTTGGAATGCATAAGACACTAAAATTTTTGTATATCTGCTGTTTGTATATGCCAAAGCAAAATGATAAGCAAACAGCGGAATCCAAAAATTTCATAAATTACATATCGAACTGGGGAACTAAAATGTCTATAAAAGTTATGTCATAACCTGTAAAACTTTAAGGATAATGCCGGTGTTATGTATAGGAAATTTTTCATTTCTTTTGAATATGCTTCCAGAAAGCCAGCAAAATACCGGAATTATTCCTTTACACGTAAAGTCACATATATATAATACCATTAAAATTACAATAAATAAATACTACTAATGAAAAAAATGTACAATAAAAAAGGCTATAAATATATAGCCTATAAACTGAAATCATCATAATTTACTGCATTTAAGATGCTTGCCTTATTCAATCCTGAAATATGGACACACTTTAAAATTCAATTTATTTAGTATATTTTTAGCTTCAGCAAGAATAACATCTATTTCTTCTTCTTTAACATGCATGAAAACAAAAGGTATGCGTGCTGCATAATCGCTAAACTGCTCGAAGGTGCAGCTGAGCTTTCCCGTGAAATAAGCATACATTAAAGATAATGCCGAAAATTGTGATGCAATTGACAACATGGTGAGCTCGTCAGAAGAGCGGTCAATTTTCAGGTGGTACCGCCTATCATGCATTTTGTAAAGGTTAACACCGCCTGAAAACTGATTTTCAAAGCTGCTGTTCATGTATTCACAGAAAAATAAAAGAGCTTTTTTATCTTCATTGTATAAACGATGAACCATCATAATCTCAGCAGCTGTGCTGTATTGAAGATTATATTTTTCAAAGTTTCTATATATCCTCTCGGTGATATGATTTTTAATTTCAGCAGTGAACTTTTGAACAACGACCTTTGCCAGATTTGCTTTGGTGCCAAAGTGGTATGTAATCAAAGGCTTGGTTATTTTACAGCAATCAGCAATATCCTCAAAGGATGTATTGTTAAAGCCCTTTTCGTAAAACAATCTTGTTGTATGGTATATTATCTTTTTTTTGTTTTCAGATGATTTATTTTCATTCTTCATAATAATTTATAATAGCATATTTAATAAAAAAGTTGAATACTATTTTGCCAGAAATATGGAGGGCATAGCTCTTGAGATAGCAAGCATTAGGAGAGCTATGCCTTATGATATAGTTCTCATTTCAAAGGTGCATTATTTTGAGTTATTCTAATTCATATATTATTTATAGAAATACTTGGCTTTTTGCTGATACTCTTTGATGCTGACATCTGAATCGGGTTAGAGTCGGTTAATATACGCAGGATGTGTGGGGTAGCTATAAAAATCGGAGTGTTTCCATCTGCATCAGAAAGTACCAGAACGCCATATTCATTGCGGTAGATATTTCCAGTGGCTGTAATAGCAGGACCCAAACGGATATCTACGCCGGTATCCAGAGGCAGATATGACTGTATTGCCGCAATAGTGTTGGCATCACAGCTTTGGGGAAGAGGAACGGGGGTGGGCAAATAAGTGAAAGTTGGGTCGTATACTGTTCCATCTCCGGGATAAATAGCTGTGATGTTAGTAATGGGCAGTGCCTCATAGTCATCATTAATGTCCACTAAACGCAGAATTCCAGGACCTGCTGCATTTGGATCCGTGTACAAATCAAGCGGCACGCCTGAATAAGAAGCCAGAGAATTAGAAAACACCGACCAGGTGGTGCTGGAGTAGGATGAGATCATCTGCAAAAGAATGTTGGATAGTTGGTTTATGGCAAGGCATTGCGTATCATCCGGAGTCATGCTCTGAGATATTACCAGCATTGCTTTTAACGGGACCTGTGCTGCATAATAAGCGGTACTCATGCTGGTGTTTATTAAAGAAATCGTAACAGGAGCCGAGGATACTTCTATAATTCCTGCCCCATAAACCAATCCGGTTTTGTTTGGAGAATTTCCTATTAAAAAATCTCCTTCAGAAGAAGAAACGGCGAATACAACTCCATCTACTGAGGTGGATGACTGAGTTGCAACCCACCAATTGATTTGATATCTGCCTGTTTCGTTTAAGGCTATGATACCTGTGGAGCTGTCATAGTTAATATTTCCATAAGAATATGCAGTTGTATCAAAAATCACATTACTGCCGGCCAATATTTGTTCTGCTACCTGCAGGTTAATTTGAAGTGCTGTGTTCATGACTGTTCTCCCTTTCAACATTTATATATACGGTATGACTTTTTCTGACTATCGTGATGTATAAATTGTTATAAAGGACAGTTATGTATATCTTATTTAATATTAATATCTCCAGGTATAATGTTCTGATAGTGGCTATCAAGGGTGTCATACTTTCGTTATATTTTATGTCGAAAATGAAAAAATGTGTATTTTCTTTTGAAGGCCGAATATTTTTATTATAATTCAGGTAATTTATATATTGACTATTATATATAAAATATATTATATATAAAATATATATTTTATGGAGGTCTGCCATGAACATTTCCGAATTTAAAAATATCATCTGGGATTATACGAGAAAAATTAATGAGAATACAAATAAAATCTTTAGTCCTTTATGCGAGCAATATGGATTGACAATGCTCCAGGTAAGAATACTCATGGAATTATATAAATATGAATCCCATAGTATCGGAAGCCTGGCTGAAGGGATATATGTTGCCGGAGCAAATATATCTTCCATGTGCAAAAAATTAGAGCATATGGACCTGCTTAAACGAGTAAGAAATCAACAGGACGAGAGGGTGGTTACGGTAGCGCTTACACAAAAGGGCAATGAGATTGTATCGAGAATGGACAAATTCTTAAATGAAAAGATACTGCAAAATATCGACGAAAAGGCAGAAGAAACCTTTGACGACATAATCAGCGGAATTAAAAAGCTCAATGATTTGATGCAAAACATCGTTTCTGCCGGTAAGAATTAATAAAGGGTTAGATAAAAATATATAAATGTAAATTTTGCATGATGTCTCTGGTAAACTGGGGGGATAATTAATATGAATATACTTGTTACTTTGAATTCGAATTATATAAAGCCTTTAAAAATCATGCTAAAATCACTTTTTATAAATAATCAGGAAGAAAGCTTTTCAATCTATTTGATACATTCCAGTATTAAAGATGAGGAATTGGATGATTTAAACAGCTATATCAGATTACATGGCAGTCAATTAATAGTAATTACTATTGATGACAGCTATTTTGAAAATGCACCAGTTGTTCTCCATTATACCAAAGAAATGTATTATCGCCTACTGGCATTTAAATTTTTACCTCAAAACCTTGACAAAATATTATATTTGGACCCCGATATTTTAGTAATCAATCCCATAAGGGATCTCTATTATATGGATATTAAAGGTTTTTTGTATGCTGCCGCATATCATGATGTTATTTCTATTAAAGAGATAAACAGACTCAGGTTAAATCCCTATGAAATAGATGCATACTACAATTCAGGAGTGCTTTTGATGAATCTGGAGCTTCAAAGACAACTCGTTGATGAGCAGTCCATTTACAAGTTTGCAGAAAAAAATAAGTCCAAATTGATTATGCCGGATCAAGATATATTAAATGCTCTATATTCGAAGAAGATAAAAAGTCTGGACGAAAAACTATATAACTATGATGCAAGATACTACACATATTATAAGATCAGAAGTAACAGGGTGTGGGATATGGACCATGTCATACGAAACACAGTCATACTTCACTTTTGCGGAAAGAAGAAACCCTGGAAAAGAAATTATAGCGGTAAATTTCATTCTTTATACAAACACTATGAAAAACTGGCATTAAGCTAGAAGTATTACAAATTTCCAGCATAATCCCAGGCAAACATTTAAGTATTAATAATTAAAGAGATGAAAAATATGAAATTCATAAGAAAATTTTTATTCCACAGAGTCGCTTTCATATGCATCGCAGTATTAATACAGCTTTCAGTTTTAATAGGAATAATTCTGAGGTTTAAAGAATACTTTGTCTTATTTTACGGTGCAAGTATATTTGTCAGTGCCATTGCAGTGCTATGGATCATAAATAAAAAAGGCAATCCGGCATATAAGATTGCATGGATTATACCTATATTATTGTTTCCTATTTTTGGTGGATTGTTTTATATTTTTTTCGGCGGCAACAAGCTAAGCAAAGCTAAAAAGCGCAGAATGAAATCCATAGGAGATAAAATGATAGCAGCTTTACCGCCCCGGAGCTTTATACTGGATGAAATAAGTTCGCAAAATGAAACTGCTGCCAATCAGTCAAGATATATACAGGATTATGCTTATAGCCCGCCTTATGGTAATACGGTAACTGAATATATTCCCATTGGAGAGATAAAATTTGAAAGATTAAAGGAAGAATTGAAAGAGGCAGAACATTATATATTTTTAGAGTATTTTATCATCAGGGAAGGCGTGATGTGGAATAGTATACTGGATATTTTAGTTGAAAAGGCATCCAAAGGTGTAGATGTACGCGTCATTTATGACGATATAGGTTGTATACTTACTTTGCCCTATGGATATGATAAAAAGCTTGAAGCCATGGGGATAAAATGTTGCATCTTTAATCCCCTCATTCCTATATTATCTGTTGGTATAAATAACCGGGATCACCGTAAAATTGCAATAATTGACGGCTGTGTAGCATTCACCGGGGGGATTAACTTAGCGGATGAGTATATAAATGAGATTGAAAAGCATGGCCATTGGAAGGATTCGGCCATTATGATAAGCGGGGAAGCGGTGTGGAGCCTTACCGTAATGTTTTTGTCCATGTGGGATTATCTAAGGGGAATAGATGAAGATTTTATGACATTTAAAAATGACATTACTGTAAAGAATCTTAATGAAAGAGATGGGTATGTCCAGCCTTTTGCTGATAATCCATTAGATGATGAATCCGTCGGAGAAACGATTTATCTCAATTTAATCAACAAAGCCAAAAGATATGTTTATATTACCACACCTTATTTAATTATTAATAATGAAATGGTAACGGCCTTATCATCAGCTGCTAAAGGAGGAGTTGATGTACGTATAATTGTGCCTTATTGCGGGGATAGATGGTTTGTTCATGAGGTTACAAGATCCTACTATAAAGTACTTGTTGAGAGCGGAGTAAAAATTTATGAATATATCCCTGGATTTATTCATTCAAAAACCTTTGTAGTGGACAATGAATATGGAGTAGTTGGTACTATAAACATGGATTATAGAAGTTTATACCTGCACTTTGAATGTGGTGTATGGATGTATAATTCACCCAGTATTGTTGATATGAGAGAAGATTTTTTTAATACTTTAAAAATGTGCAATCAGATTACCATGGAAGACTTTAAAAACATCAAGTGGTATAGGACACTGGTGCGCTTTGTATTGCGCGTTTTTGCACCATTGATGTAAATCTTTTAAATGATGAAATTAAGGGGTTTGCAGATATGTATATGGTGAATTATATCAATAATTCATATTAAGATTTCATAAAAAATTAAATTAGGAGTGATAAAAAATGGACTGGCTGAGAAGATTTATGATGGGAAGGTACGGCTGGGATCAGCTTTCATTAGCTCTTGTAATATTCTCATGTGTATTGACTTTTTTTGCTGACGCATTTAAGCTGCCCTTTATGGTTTTACTGAGTTATATTCCCATGCTCATAAGCATTTTCAGGTTTTTTTCAAGAGATACTTATAAGCGCAGTATGGAAAATTATAAATTTTCCATAATTTTAAGCCCGGTTTATACCCGGCTTAAAAAAGCAGTGCACTATATCAAAGAATCAAGGAGCAATAGGAGGTTTAAATGTCCTAACTGCCAAATCGGAATGTGGGTGCCTAAGGGGAAAGGAAAGATAATAATAACATGTCCAAAATGCAGGACTGAGTTTAAAAAAAGTACATAAATTATGTATTTGCTGTTAATTAAAAATAATATTATTAAATAGATGAGGGCAAATAAAATGGGAAAGATTATATTAAGTGCAGATAGCACGTGTGACCTTGGTGAGATGTTAAGAGAAAAATATAATGTTTATTACCGGCCTCTTCATATCATACTTGGCGACAAGCAATACGATGACGGCGTGGATATTGCACCTGATGACATATATGATACATATAAAAAGCATCGAATTTTACCAAAGACAGCAGCTCCAAATCCCAGCGAGTATGTAAGCCACTTTAAGAGATGGACTGATGAGGGTTTTGAAGTAGTTCATATAAATATAGGTTCCGGTCTGTCCTCATCATTTCAGAATTGCTGCATTGCGGCGGCAGAGCTTAAAAATGTTTATCCTATAGATTCTCATAATTTGTCTGCAGGTACCGGTCTTCTTGTTTTAGAAGCTGCAGAACGCATAGGGCAAGGCATGCCGGCATCTCAAATTCAACAGGAAATAATGGATTTAAGGACTAAAAGCCATGCAAGCTTTATAGTAGATAACCTTACTTATCTTTATGAGGGGGGAAGGTGTTCTGCCATAGCTGCCTTAGGGGCAAATATACTCAATATAAAACCCTGTATAGAGGTCGATAACACCAGCGGAAAAATGAGCGTAGGGAAAAAATACAGAGGTTCTCTAGACAAAGTATTAAGACACTATACTTTAGATAAATTAAACCAGTATACTAACATAAGAACTGATAAAGCTTATATTGCACATTCGGGTATATCAGAAGAGAGAATAAATTTTGTAAGTGATACCATGAAGGAAATATACGATTTTAAGGAAATATACGTTTCAAGAGCCGGCTGTACCATTTCTTCTCACTGCGGCCCCAATACTTTAGGTGTGTTTTTTATGACAAAGTAAAAAAATAAATATTTCATTATATATAAATAAGAGGCCTGGAACTCCAGACCTCTTATATTTTTGATTTATTCGATGGTAACGCCTGCACTTGCAAAACCGGTTATGATAGTTGCGATATCAAGACCTCCTGTAACGGCTGCCGAGAATACCATCATCAGCCGGGTTTGTGCTGTCACGGGAATTGAAAGCCCTGTCAGGATACCGTTGGCAGTAGTACCGATAGCAACAGCTCCGGTAAGGACAGGAGCCAGGTCGACTATTGTTCCCGGAACTGGAGCAAATGCATCATCAGGGGTAGGTGAACTGTAAAGCTGCGCCGAAATGGTTACTTCGCTTCCAACAAGCGCAACAGCTGCACCGACACTGAAATATGCTGCGATATCCGTTATTGTGCCATCTCTTGGCATCGAGAAGGCAAGACTGTTAAGACCGGTGGTGTCAATTAAACCGCCTACAATAAGAGCGGTATCATTGGAACCAAAACCGATAAGCCCCTGTGTGCCTGCTAATCCACCCAGAACTGTAGTCAGCGTGGTGACAGGTCCACTTGCAAAGGGAATGATAGCACCAGCAGCAGTAGCACCGGTAGCGCCAGTCGGGCCGGTAGGGCCAGTAGCGCCAGTAGCACCCGTGTCACCGGTAGCGCCAGTCGGGCCGGTAGGGCCAGTAGCGCCAGTAGCACCCGTGTCGCCGGTAGCGCCAGTCGGGCCGGTAGGACCAGTAGCGCCAGTAGCACCTGTGTCGCCGGTAGCGCCAGTCGGGCCGGTAGGACCAGTAGCGCCAGTAGCACCCGTGTCGCCGGTAGCGCCAGTTGGGCCGGTAGGGCCAGTAGCGCCAGTAGCACCTGTGTCGCCGGTAGCGCCAGTCGGGCCGGTAGGACCAGTAGCGCCAGTAGCACCTGTGTCGCCGGTAGCGCCAGTCGGGCCGGTAGGACCAGTAGCGCCAGTAGTACCTGTGTCACCGGTAGCGCCAGTCGGGCCGGTAGGACCAGTAGCGCCAGTAGTACCTGTGTCACCGGTAGCGCCAGTCGGGCCGGTAGGACCAGTAGCGCCAGTAGCACCTGTGTCGCCGGTAGCGCCAGTCGGGCCGGTAGGACCAGTAGCGCCAGTAGCACCTGTGTCACCGGTAGCGCCAGTTGGGCCGGTAGGACCAGTGGCGCCAGCAGCACCTGTGTCGCCGGTAGGACCAGTAGCGCCAGTAGCACCTGTGTCGCCGGTAGGACCAGTAGCGCCAGCAGCACCTGTGTCGCCGGTAGCGCCAGTCGGGCCGGTAGGACCAGTAGCGCCAGTAGCACCTGTGTCGCCGGTAGTGCCAGTCGGACCGGTAGGACCAGTAGCACCCGTTGGTCCGGTAGGACCTGTAGGGCCTTCAAAACTTTCAAAATTTATTTCAAGAAAAGGCGGCGTTGCAGTTTCTCTGGCAGTAAATGCAATAATTGTATCATTAATATCTTCTATGCCACGTATTTCCAGTC
>NZ_LKET01000025.1 GCF_001317355.1 Oxobacter pfennigii | reverse complement strand
GGTATGAGCAACTTGGCGGAGCAGATGGCCCATTAACAGATGCCATACTGGATCGTATTGTACATGATGCTTACAAAATCAATATCGAAAGCATCGACCCTACTAAAGATATTTCAATGCGAGAGGTGTATGGTTTAGATAAAATGCTTAGTGAATAACAAATAATTAAAGGATGGTTCAGTAGTTCCGGATAGATGGCTCACGCCATACTGGAACTGCGGATCCTCCGTACCAGAATATTTTACTTTAAGCGATTTCCAGTCCCGGACAAGTGGTTTCCTCTATTCCGGAATGGCAATTTCACCGGAAGGTTCATCCTCAATTATCCGTTCAATGTGTTTTTCCGATGGGAAAAATGATATTATAGATATATCATATTTGAAAGTGGTGTGTGTTGATGCAAGCCATAAATGCCTTTGAAATTCAATCATTTTTTCCTAAAGATTCTCTCATAATAACAAATATTGAAAATAAGGACCATCAAATTATAATCAAAATGAAATCTAAATCTAGTAGCTGTGAATGTCCTGCATGCCATACAACATCTAATCATTATCATGGCACATATGTAAGGAAAGTCCAAGATCTTCCCATTCTTGGCAAGAGAGTTCTATTGGAAATTACGTCTCATGAGTATTGCTGTGATAATGAAGAATGCGAAGCGGTTACTATTGCTGAAACGTATCACGGATTCCTTAATTCATATAGCCGTAAGACAGAGCGACTAGAAGATTTCATTTGCATACTAGCATTGGAGACGAGTTGCGAAGGTGCTTCACGCATCTGCAAG
>NZ_LKET01000024.1 GCF_001317355.1 Oxobacter pfennigii | reverse complement strand
ATCATATTTCAAATATATTTTAATTAGAAAATCCATTTCTCAAATTCCTATAGGATTAAATTAGCGCTGTATTATTTAATTTGAAAAAATTGAGGCTAATTTCCCTTGTTTAAAATGCTAATCTACAGCGGAACCATCGGAACAATCTTAGAAAGCTGCGGTTCATCTGTCAATGCCTTTTCCCGGGCTGCTGCAAGTTTTACTTTCCGGAGCCAGTAATAGTAGCTATCTCTTGAAATGTTATTTTCGGCGCACCACTCGTTAACCTGTTTGCCACTGTTAATTCGTTCCCGAATAATGATTGCCCATTGTTCTATGCGGTATTTGTCAGTCAGTTTTTTCGCTTCGCTCATAAGAACCCCCTAATTCTCACTTTTTCCACTAATGTGTGAAAAGTGCAAAAAGTGTGTTATTGAGATTCTCACATAAACTGTCATATTGATTCAAGACACTATTTTATCAAGCGCTTACTTTGTAAATGCATCTCTGAAGAGAATTTCACCTTCTTCGTCATATAGCTCCGTTTTAAGTATAACACCGGTATTTTTATCGACCCAGAATGTTTGGCTGTCCCCGCCTTTATTTTCTACATACTTTAAATTTATTACTGTAGCGGCTCTGTCCAAAAATTTATCGTCACCAAGTACTGTTACGGTGCTTCTCCTGAAGGCATCGTGTACATAAAATTCCGGATGAATCATCGAGTTAACCGGACCTGATAAAGCCAAGTATGTACCATTGAAATCAGGAACTATCCCTTCGTTAGGATCAGCTTGAGTTTTATTTGATTCGGTGAATGGTTTATATTTTTTAATTTCTGTGTCTGGTTCTTTGAGTTGAATTTCCTTTCCGTTATTTACCGCAATAGATGTATTAGCTTTATCATCATACAAATCAAATACTTCAACTATATACTTATCAGGTTGTTTTACAGAGATATTTACTTTGGTCATACTTTTTATAGGTGTAAATTCTTCAAGTTCTACGATTCCAGATAAGAATGTATAATTATCATTTGCTGTAAGCATTTTTTGTACGATGGGTGATTTATTCAAATCCTCAACTTTATTTATATGGATTTTATCAGCATCAGATGCTTTAAGTGTTCGTTTATTAATGTTATATGAATTAATTACTATTGTCATAGCACTTATAGTGCAAAGCACAAGAATAGCAATAAGCTTATTTTTTCGTATCATTTTAATATCACCCCTCTTTAATTATTGTGATATACAAATTTATTTGGAATAGACACTAATCGCTAATATCGTAACTAGATGCCCAAATACGCCATGGTGAGTTGCTGTTGGTTCTTACTAAATAAAAATATTGGGTGATTTTCCCTTCATCATACGGAACCTTTGTATTATCGTAATCTACCGTGTATTCTGCGTAGACTGCAATTAAGTTATCATGGATATAGTTATCCGACCATCCATAACTTTTAGCCAGATCGCTTCCGGTATATTGTTCTTTAATCCTCTGAGTTCGATTATCAGAAACCTCAACTTTGTCAATGGTAAGACTAATTACGCCAAGAGTTACCTCTGAATCAGTTATGATATCTGAGTCTTCATTATTTAATAATTGCAATGTAGTATTATCATTGTTTTTAAGCGCCTCCAGATATTGTATCACCACATCGGAAGCATCGCTGATTGAACTTGGTTTTTCACATGCTATTAATTCTCCGGTCAATATAATGATAAATATCAGCAATAGAGATTGAAATATAACATGACGTTTTGTTTTTTTATTAAGTATATTTTGCAATTGAATACTCTTTATCATATAGCCTCCATAATAGTTAAATTAACTCCTTAAAGAATGGAATAAATTATCTTTATAATATAAGACTCAAAAATTGTGTAAATGTTACATCTTTTTTAAAATATTTAATAAAAAAATTGTAACATTTCTTTTTTTATAAGTCTTATATTGTAGAGGAAAGTGTTGAAGAGCAAGATCGGTAAGGCTTGAAAATATTAAAAAGATAGAATCAGGTAACTATGGTATATTTGCTTTAACAACAAGGGCAAAAGTAAAAGAACATGATAAAGTTAAGGAAAATAAAAGTATAAAATTAGTTGATATATGCTACGATTCAGATGCCGTTAATTTGGTACAAAAAGGTAGCGGGCAGGTTAACTAATCCAACTGCCCGGAAAACCAGATGGGACAAGATAGTTAGTTTGCGGTATTAAATATATTACCATAGGAGGTAGAAAAATGTATAAAAAAGTAAGAAAATTTTTGGTTGAGACTCTGATACTGCAAATAATAAGCATTGTATTATTTCTTTATTATTTTGCTAATCCGGAAAAATATTTTATATTCTCAATAGCCTGTACTATAAATATATCGGTAATTATAGGTATAATGTTTTTTCTGTTTAGAGATTTGAAGGAAGATAATGATAGCTAAAAATAATTTTATGTTTATTTTAATAGGGGAACTATTAAAATTAGGATTATATAAAACGTAAAAATGAAAGATAGTATATATTATTGCAGAATACACCATAAACATAATGGACAAAATAGTAATAGGAAAAGCATGCCTTTTGAGCAAATACTTGCATACTAATGAAAAAAACGGAGTGTTTGTGAATAGAAATGTACAGATTTGATGTTGAAATATCCGATAAAAATAAAGCGATCTATATTTATAATATTTTTGTTGCTCTTTTCTGCGTATTTTTCATTGTATTGCCGTCGGATGCAGCAATAATACTAAAAATTTTCATGGTGCTTGGATGGACACTTTTTATAACACATTGTACAGGAGTATTTTTTGCAAAAATAATAGTTGATAGGGAATATATCACAATCAATAACGGTTTGCTTTTCCGAAGGAAAATTCCTCTTCGTGATATAGAAAATGTCCGGTATATAAATAATAATGACCGTATAGTCTGGGTCCATCCCATATTAAGTAAAAACGGTATGGTTATTGAATATCCTAAGAACAAAAAGATTTTTGTTTCTGTAAAAGACAGAGAGGAATTTTTATATGTCATGGCAAGACCGTGCGGGTAAATAAAAGGGTGCCGACAACTGCTATAATACAGTTTGTGACACCCTTAATTTTTTATAAATTATGCTGTAATATCCAGACTCATTGAGTTTGAATCTCTTAAAACCTTTATGAAGTTAACATCCGGATCTTCAGTTCCCTGAACGTAAAGACCGGCGTTTTTCATTTCTTCTACGTATTCCACAATCTCAGCGGTAATTCGTTCACCGGGGCAAAGAACAGGTATTCCCGGAGGATAAGCCAAAAGGAATTCACCACTTATCTGACCGATACTTTGTTCTAGCGACATGGAGACCTTAGGCCTGTTGAAGGCATCCCTTGGAACAAGAACCTGTTCAGGAATTTCGGGTATTTCAAGAACTCCTCCGCGTTTTTCGGTTGTTCCGCAATATTTTAAGCTTATTTTCTTTAATGCATGCAATAGACTGTCTATTTTCTCCTTTGTATCGCCAAAGGAGCCTACTGCAAGGGCATTATACAAATCAGACATTTCAAGCTGGATGTGATATTCATCAGCAAGAATCTGATCCAATTCATATCCTGTAATCCCTAAATCTTTGCAGCATATGGCCAATTTTGTGGGATCCACTGCAAAGGCGCCTTTCTTATTGAGGACTTCATTCCCGAAGCAGTAGAAACCGTGTATATTGTTTATTTCGTTTCTGGCATAATGTGATAGGTCTATTGTCATATCCAAAAGCTCTCTGCCTTTTGTGGCAATCTGCATTCTTGCAACATCCAGCGAAGCCATCAATATATATGATGGGCTGGTTGTCTGAAGAAGGCTCATTATTTGTTTAACTCTGTTAACATCTACTCTGTGTCCCTTAACGTGAAGAAGGGAGCTCTGAGTCAAAGAGCCAATTATCTTATGAGTGCTTTGTGCGCACATATCCGCACCGGCTTCCATAGCTGAAACAGGAAGTCTGTCGTTGAATCCCAAGTGGGGGCCGTGGGCCTCATCAACGATTAGCGGTATGTTGTATGAATGCACGATGTTTGCTATCTTTCTTATGTCAGTCGCCACTCCGTAATAAGTGGGGTTTATAATAAGGACCGCTTTAGCATCCGGGTTATCTTTAAGAGTCTGTTCCACAGTTTCAGGGGTAACACCAAGGGCAACTCCTATTGTACTGTCAATCTCAGGCTGCATATATACCGGCACAGCACCGCTTAATATAATACCCGAAGTAACGGATTTATGAACGTTCCTGGGTATTATAATTTTTTCTCCTTCCGAAACTACACTTAATACCATTGCCTGTATGGCACCGGAAGTGCCATGAATGGAAAAGAACGCCCTGTCGGAACCATAAGCATCGGCAGCCAATTCCTGCGCTAGTTTTATCGCTCCGGTAGGGTGATGAAGGCTGTCAACTGATTTGAAAACTGTAACATCAATAGACAATGCATTTGTACCAATAAAATCTTTAAACTTGCTGTCCATGCCGTCACCTTTTTTGTGACCGGGAACATGGAAAGGTATCGTATCTCTTTTTACATACTGCATCAAAGCATCAAATAAGGGAGTTTGCAGTTGATCTAATTTGTACACCTTAATCAACACCTTCTTTCAAAAATTTCAGATAAAAAGCCCGAAACTTCGATGCATAAAGTTTCAGGCTTCTGCAGAGCGATCTCAGGCTTAAGTATTATTTTTTTCAAAACAATATCATTATAAGTTATATGGTATAGAAATGCAATGATTATAAAAAATATTTTTTGCACCTTTAAAAACAGCTTTTTCAAGGCCTTTGCACCAAATCGTATAAAATATGATTAAATTTATGAAAATTGTACATACTCCTTTTAGAATGAAAAATTGTTTTCATTCTACTAACCGATTATAAGGAGGGAGTTTTTTAATGGAAGCAGCCCAATTAAAGGCAAAATTGAGGCAAAAAGCAGGCAGGGGAGTATGTCATTCACTGAGAAGGCAAGGAGAAGTACCGGGAGTTTTATATGGAAAAGGCATAGATAATATGCTGGTGGAATTCTCCGAAATGGAATTGAATGATATAATAAAAAATCAGGGTGAGCATGCAGTAATTAATATAGATGTTAATGGCTCTGTTTTAAAGACTATGATAAAGGAAATACAGAGGAACCCTGTCGACAGAAGACCGGTACATATAGACTTAAAATGCATTCGTGAAGACGAAAAGTTACATGCCGAAGTTCCTATTATGGTTAAAGGCGAAGGGGCTATAAGGTCAAAGGGAGGTATTGTGCAAAAACAGTTAGGTACTGTTGAAGTAGAAGCCACTCCGGATCAATTACCTAAGTTTATATTAGCCGATGTATCGCGTTTGGAAATAGGAGATAAGATAACTGTTGCCGATATGGAATTTGCTTCTGAAATAAGCATCTTATCCGATATAAATTCAATAGTTGCAACAATTACTTATGCTTCGGAAAAAGAAGACACAACCACGACTTCAGCAATCGAACCGTCACAGATTCCGTTAGCTGTGCCTTCAACAACAAGCGAAGAGGATATTATTTAATAAAAACAGCCTGAGGGCTGTTTTTTAATGCCATGTTCATAAAAGAATGTTATAATGAATTCTGTGCAATAAAAAGTGTTCATATAAAAGGCAGGTGTATTTGTATGAGTGAAAATATATTAAGTGCCGGATATATCCAGGATAAACTGGATAAAAGCTTTAAAAACAAGCTGAAAACCATAGTTTTTCTGGAGTTGAATAAGGACCTTATTATTGATAATAAATTCAAGCTTACGGATAACTTACCCCTTCCAATTAAAACTGATGGATTGATTGAGGGCATAAAAGCCAGTAAATACGAAGAAAGAATAGATTTTGAACTGCTGGCAGAAGGCATGGTATGTGTTATAGCCTGCGATAAAGACTTCAAATATAATGAAGACTATATAAATATCTTAAAAGGCACGACAGAAAAAATAGACAGCTATCTGTTAAGCAAGTCTATGGAGCTGGCTTCTAAAGGTGAATTTATCGATGCCCTTACATATTTGATTACACTCGAAAAAATATCAGACAACCATATGATAATATGGTATAACATAGGTCTTATACTAAAGGAAATGGTATTTATAAAAAATGAAAAGGGCAGCACGGAAGAGCATGATTTATTCTATCAATTATCCTTTGAAATATTTGAAGAGCTTTCAGAAATTTATCCTCATTTTTCAAAGGCATATTATATAATGGGATTTTATTATTCGAATGAGGAAAAATATCAGGAGGCTATTTTAGCATGGCAAAAAGCCTATGAACTGTCGGCTGACAGCAATACAAAGGCTGAAATAGAAAAATTAATTCAAAATGAAAATGATAAGCTTATATTTATGGAAGCTAAGCAAAAAATAATAGATGGCGAAGCAGAGCAGGGACTAAAAATGATCATCCCTCTTATCGGAAGACATGATGATTGGAGCGAGGCTAAGTATTTCACCGCTTTGGGATATAGAAAAATACAAAATTACAAAAAAGCCGAACTTCTTTTAAATGAGCTTATTAAAGCAGGAGAAAGCTTCCATGAAATATATAATGAACTGGGGCTTTGCTGTATGGAATTAGGGAACGTTGATAACGCTCTGAAAAATCTTAAGACCGCTGTAGAATTAAATAAGGATAGCGGCGGATATAACTGTAATTTAGCAATAGCCTATTATTATGCAGGTGATGATGCAAAAGCAAAGGAATATTTAAAAAAGGCAAAAGAGCTTGAACCAAATGATGAAATTATCGTCAAATGCATAAGATGGATGAAGCTTAATATATAACTGTGTCATTTAGATAAGTCAGTATTATCCAATAAATGCCAGTATATATGAATTGTTGAAATACTACTGTTTTATTGGTAAAATAAATATGAAATTTTAGCATAAGTTATCGAAAACACCTATCAAAAATTGAGAATAAGGTGATAATTTGGACGTAATCAGAAATTTTAAAATATCAGTACTGGTTTTACTTGATATTATATTAATAAATCTCTCTATAGTTATAGGGTTGTTTCTTAGATTTTCTCTGGATGAACACTACCTTCAAATACCCGTCTATTACATGACGCGTTATTACAATACTGCTGTGGTTATAACAGCAATTTTTATTGTGATTTTTTATATTTTCAGGCTGTATTCCAGCCTCTGGCGTTATGCCAGCGTAAATGAAATAGTTTCAATATTTTTTGCCACGGTTATAGCCACAATACTAAGCTACATATATGGTATAACCTTTAATGTTTATCTTCCGAGGAGCATATACATAATATCCTGGATGCTTATCATGCTGTCGGTGGGAGGTATAAGATTTTCAAACAGGATATTCTGGATGGCTTATTTCTATAATAAGAAGGAGCGATCAGCATTTAAGAATATACTCATTGTAGGAGCAGGCGCATCCGGAGCCAAAGTTGTTAAGGAAATGCAAAAGAACAAAGAGCTGGGATATTACCCTGTAGGCATTATAGATGATGATAAATATAAGCAGGGGAAATACATAAACAATGTGCAAGTATTAGGAAACAGAAACGATATTGAAAAAATAGTAAAACAAAAATGGGTGGACGAGATAATTATAGCTATGCCTTCGGCTTCACAGTCCGAAATCAAGGGCATAATCGATATATGTAAAAACGTTAAATGCAAAGTCAGGATACAGCCGGGAGTCAACTATCTTTTAGATACCGACTCACCATTAGGAAGCATAAGAGATATTGATATAGAGGATTTGCTGGGCAGAGCTCCGGTTATGCTTGATATAGACAATATAGCAGATTATCTTAATAATAAAACTGTACTTGTAACGGGCGGAGGCGGTTCCATTGGCTCGGAACTGTGCAGGCAGATTGCAAAATTCTCTCCCGATACCTTGCTTGTTTTGGACATTTACGAAAACAATGTCTATGATTTACAAAACGAACTGGATAAATTAAATGTTGGCTTTAAAATTAAGGTGCTGATTGGCTCGGTAAGGGATAAACAGAGAGTGGATGAAATATTCAGTACATATAGGCCTGATGTTGTATTTCACGCTGCAGCCCATAAGCACGTCCCCTTGATGGAGGACAATCCTTTGGAAGCGGTTAAAAACAATATTTACGGTACTTTGAATATGGTTGAATGCGCCCACAAATACGGAACCAAAAGATTTGTCATGATATCCACGGACAAAGCCGTAAACCCTACAAATGTAATGGGTGCTACTAAGAGGGTATGTGAAATGATAATACAGGCCATTGATCAAATAAGCAATACCGAATTCGTTGCCGTAAGGTTTGGAAATGTTTTAGGCAGCAACGGTTCTGTTATTCCGTTGTTCAAAAAGCAGATTCAAAGCGGAGGGCCCATTACCGTAACCCATCCTGAAATAAACAGGTTTTTTATGACCATACCCGAGGCCGCCCAGCTGGTAATTCAAGCGGGAGCGATGGCTAAAGGAGGAGAGATATTTGTCCTTGATATGGGTCAGCCTGTTAAAATAGTTGATCTGGCAAGGGATCTTATAAAGCTTTCAGGTCTTGAGCCTGAAAAGGATATAAAAATAGTATTTACCGGTTTAAGACCGGGGGAAAAGCTATACGAAGAGGTTTTGATGGCAGAAGAGGGCTTGAATAAGACAGCCCACGAGAAGATTATGGTTGGAACCTTATCCAACATCGATTATTATGCATTGCTGTCTAAGCTTGAAGATTTTGAAACCATAATTAATAAAAACCCGAAAGAAGTAAAGCAGGCACTTATGGATATTGTACCTACTTATCATACTATCGAATCATAAAGGAAGGATTATATGCGCTATGAATAAAGATATTGAATTCAGCTCAACTGGAAAAGCACTATATGAAAAGATAATGAATAAAACCGCCAAAATAGGAGTGGTGGGATTAGGCTATGTTGGCTTGCCTCTGGCTGTTGAGAAGGCCAAGGCAGGATATTACGTAACGGGCTTCGATGTTCAAAAGCAGAAGGTTGATGATGTAAATTCCGGACACAATTACATAGGTGATGTGGTTGATGAAGAGCTTTATTTGCTGGTAAAGGAGAAAAAATTGCAGGCAACGGAGGATTACAGCTTTATTAAAGAAGTGGATGCTGTTTTTATCTGCGTGCCTACGCCACTTGATAAATATATGCAGCCTGATATATCTTATGTAGTAAACTCCACTAGAAGCATAGCTCAAAACCTTCATGAAGGTATGCTTGTTGTTCTAGAGAGCACTACCTACCCCGGCACTACAGAAGAGGTCGTAAAACCTATATTGGAAGAGAGCGGCTTAAAATGCGGTATTGACTTTTTTCTGGCATTTTCACCTGAGAGGGTGGACCCGGGCAACAAGAAATTCAAGACTAAAAACACTCCCAAGGTTGTGGGAGGCATGACTAAGTGCTGTACGGAAATCGCCGCTGCAGTATACAGAAATGTGCTGGAAGGCGAGATATTTCCTGTCTCCTCACCGGCAGT
Organism: Oxobacter pfennigii; assembly: GCF_001317355.1. Taxonomy (NCBI): domain Bacteria; kingdom Bacillati; phylum Bacillota; class Clostridia; order Eubacteriales; family Clostridiaceae; genus Oxobacter; species Oxobacter pfennigii. The sequence continues at coordinate 33,036 of NZ_LKET01000024.1, read as the reverse complement.
AGCCGAGATGGAAAAAATACTTGAAAATACTTTCAGAAATATAAATATAGCTCTGGTAAATGAGATGGCAATACTCTGCAAAAGAATGGGCATAGATATTTGGGAGGTTATTGATGCTGCAGCATCAAAGCCTTACGGATTTATGCCTTTTTATCCCGGACCGGGACTGGGCGGCCATTGTATTCCAATAGACCCCTATTATTTGACCTGGAAGGCGAGGGAGTACAATTACCACACAAAGTTAATTGAAGTATCCGGGGAGATAAACAATTTCATGCCAGAATTCGTCGTTGAAAATATAATGAAGATATTAAACAAGAGCAAGCTGGCCTTAAACGGTGCAAAGGTGCTGCTTTTAGGCGTTGCATATAAAAAGGATATAGATGATTACAGGGAGTCCCCAGTTTTAAAAATAATTGAATTATTGGAGGAACAGGGAGCACAAATCATTATAAATGACCCCCATGTTCCAACCTTTAAGTGCAGCGGAAAGCTTTATAAGACGGTGGAAATGGACGATGATATGGTATCAAATGCCGATATAGTGGTAATAACCACCGACCATTCAATTTATGACTACGAAAAAATATTGAAAGATGCAAAAGTAATATATGATACCAGGAATGCCATGGGTCATATTAAAAATTTAAGAGACAAAATATATAAACTATAATCCTAGTCAATGATTATATCCAGGAGGAATAACAATTGGATAAATTGAAATTTGCAACCATCGGTTGCGGCAGAATAGCAAAGAAGCACATGGAAGCCCTGGCAAACAATTTTGAAGAAGCCGAATTGGTTTGCGTAAGCGATATCATATTAAGGAATGCCGAGGAAAAATCCGCATTATATAATGATTATCTCCAATCAAAAGGCTATAAGAAAGCCAGTATAAAGCTGTATCAGAACTATAAAGAGATGCTAAAAAATGAAAAAATAGATGTGGTAACAATAGCCACAGAAAGCGGTTATCACCCCGAAATAGCCATTGAGTGCTTAAATGCCGGCATACACGTAGTTGTTGAAAAGCCCATGGCTTTATCAACTGCCGATGCGGAAAAAATGATTGAAGCTTCCCGAAAAAATAATAAAAAACTTTGCGTCTGCCATCAAAACAGGTTTAATACGTCAATTGCAATGTTGAGAAGTGCTGTTGAAAAAAACAGATTTGGTAAATTGGTAAACGGTACTGCAAGAATATTATGGAACAGAAATATGGAATATTATAACCAGGCACCCTGGAGAGGTACCTGGAAATTAGACGGCGGAACTTTGATGAACCAGTGCATCCATAACATAGACTTGCTTCAATGGATGATGGGCGGAGAAGTGGATTCCGTTTATGCACAATGCGGAACCTTTATAAGGGATATAGAAGCCGAGGATTTCGGGGCAATAATCATTCGTTTTAAAAACGGAGCTATAGGTATTGTCGAAGGTACAGCCTGTGTATATCCTAAAAACCTTGAAGAAACTTTAAGCATATTTGGTGAAAAAGGGACTGTATGCATCGGAGGCATTGCCGTTAACAAAATTGAAACCTGGAGATTTGCCGATGGCTTGGATAACGAAGCTGAGATTTTGAAGAGGCAGGAAGGAGATCCGGATTCAGTTTATGGATTTGGCCATACTCCTCTCTTCAAAGATATGATTGACAGTATAAAAAGTGATAAAGAGCCCCTTATATCCGGAGAAAGCGGCAAGGTTGCTATGGAGATAATACTTGCGGCATATAAATCTCAAAAGACGGGTATGCCTGTAAAATTTCCCATAGGGGATTTCTCAACCATTGATATGATAAGGTAGGTATTATTTATGAATTATGTGTCAGACAAGGCTATAATAGGACATAATGTAAAGGTAGGGTACTTTACTGTAATTGAAGATAATGTTGAAATAGGGGAAAATACTATAATAGGACATAATGTTGTAATACATGAAGGAACCATAATAGGCTCCAATGTCAGAGTAGATGACAATGCCGTAATAGGCAAAACTCCTATGAGGTCTGTAAACAGCATATTCAATGATGAAGATAAATTGTCTCCTGCAGCTATAAAGGAAGGATGCCTGATTGGTGCTGGTGTTGTAATTTATTGTGGCTGTGAAATTGGTGAAAAGGTTTTGGTTGCCGATTTGGCCACCATAAGGGAAAACGTTAAAATAGGAAATAAGACAATAATAGGCAGGGGAGTTGCAGTTGAAAATTTTTGCACCATAGGAAGTAACTGCAAACTAGAGACCAATGCCTATTTGACTGCTTATTCTTTAGTCGAGGATTTTGTATTTATAGCACCGGGAGTTGTAACCTCCAACGATAATTTTGCCGCACGATCAAAAGAGCGCTTTAATCATTTTAAGGGTGTTACAATTAAAAAGGGCGGAAGGGTAGGAGCACAGGCTACAATACTACCAGGAAAAGTAATAAATGAAGATGGATTTGCCGCAGCAGGAAGCGTTGTTACCAGGGACATAGAAGAGGGTAAGATTGCAGCCGGGAATCCTGCAAAGGTTCTTCGCGATGTTCCGAAGGATCAGCTTCTGAAAAATCAGAAATAACAGCATTAATATTTAAAGGTAGTGAAGGTTGATGAATACAATTGCCGGCTTAGGTTTGAAAAAGAAGGTTTCTGTTTTAGCTTTAATAATTTTAATAACAACATTGACAGGAATATATATTGCGAGGGATTACCAAAAAGGCCTGATTTTAGTTTTCTGGATTTGTGTCATAGCATGCATGTTTGGTTATTTCATCAGGAACTTATTAAATGCAGATAAGCTATTTTATTTGTTTCTTTTCGTAATACCTTACATGAATATATTAGGATTCAGTTTGAAATATGTATTGCCCCTTGGAATTTGCATCATGGTCTTTTTTATTGTAATGCTGACTAAAGGAAAGATTACGGTAAAAGGCATGATAGAAACCCAAAACGGCAGGCTTCTTGTTATGTACGTTTTATTGAATTTTGCATTGCTGCCTTTTTCAATTGATTTAAGAACAAGCATGACTTATATCATAAGCTTTCCAATTATAATTTTTTTATGGGATTGGGTAATAGAGAATTTCAACACCGAAAAGAGTATTGAAAACATATTTGAAGTTATAAATTTCATTGGCTTGTTTTACAGTGTTATAGGCCTTGGTATAGTTGTATTAGGTTATATGGGGGTAAATATTACATATCATATCGCTTATACAAGAACGCGGATGTATGAAATAAGCTCGGTCTTTCCCAATCCAAATTCTCTGGGAGTGCTATTGACTTTTACCATACCATGTGCAGTTTATCTGTTTTTTAAAAAATCATCAAAGATATATCATTTTATATGCCTGATGTTTATGGGCATTAATCTTTTATTAACCTTTTCCAGGAGCGCCTGGGGAGCGGTGGGTATTTCGGTGATGATAATATTCCTTTATAAGTTCAGGAAATACAAATATCTATGGATAGGGATAATATTTGCAATAATAACATTGCTTCCTCTTGTCATCGATGTTGACTTTGACTTTAAAAACTTAAGCAAGGGCATATTCTCTCTAAGCAGCAGAGGAATATTGTGGAATGCTGCAATACAGGCAATAAAGGAAAGACCTTTTACGGGTTTTGGAATAGGTAATTCTGTCAGAGCCATAAGCACATATTCAATAAACATTATGGGAAGGACTCCCCATAACACATTTTTAAGAATGTGGGTGGAGATGGGGATCTTTACATTGATAATTTATATAGTGTTCTTATTCAATATGCTGCGACAATTTTTGTTATCAAGAAAGAAATCTCTGATGATGTATACTATGGTTGCCATAATTGCCGGTTCCTTGTTTACCCAGGTATTTGAGACCATGCTTTTAGGAGGCTTAAGCGTTACGGGTGGATATTTCTTTATATTTACCGCGCTTTTGGAGGTAATGTTTAAAAACAGCAATGATGGGGGTGCAATGAATGAAGATATGCTATCTGGCTAACGCAACAAGCATTCATACCCAAAGGTGGGCAAAGTCATTAAGTTCACGGGGCCGTGATATTGAAATTATATCCTTTGATAAGGCAGAAATAGAGGGGATTAAAGTTCATTATATTGAGCCGGTAAAAAGGGAAAGAAACAGATTGCCCTATGAGCCTAAGAACATTACTTACATAGCAAAAGCCTTAAAAGTAAGGGAACTTATTAAAAAAATCAAGCCGGATATTGTCCATGCTCATTATGCTACAGGCTACGGACTTACAGGAGCCTTATGCAATATACACCCCCTTATAATTTCCACCTGGGGGACGGATATTTTCGATGCTCCAAGGAAAAATAAAATATTTGAAAATATAGTAAGATATAATTTGAAAAAGGCAGATTACATAATTGCAACAAGCAAGGCATTGGCTGATGAAACAATGCTTTATACTGACAAGAAATTGGAAATAATACCATTTGGAATAGATATTGAAAAATTCAATGTAGAAAGACATAAGGATGATACTGTAATTACCTTCGGAATAGTAAAATCCTTGGAGGAGGTTTACGGAATCGAGTATCTGATAAGAGCCTTTGAAAAGATATATAAAAAATACGGTAATTTAAGGCTTCTCATCGTAGGAGGAGGAAACCTTTACGATAAGCTTAAGATTATGTGCGCTGAGCTTAAGATAGAAGATTACGTAACCTTTACAGGCAAGGTGTTAAATACGGAAGTGCCAATATTTTTAAATGAAATGGATATCTTCGTAATGCCTTCAATACGTGAATCCTTCGGCGTGGCAGCTTTAGAGGCTCAAGCCTGCGGGGTGCCGGTAATTGCCTCAGATGTAGGCGGAATACCGGAGGTTGTAATTGACGGTGAAACGGGGCTGCTATTTAAAGCAGCGGACACCGATGAACTGGCAGAAAAAATGGAATATCTTATAAACAACAGCCAAATCAGGAATGAAATGGGAAGGCGCGGAAGGGCTTTTGTCGAGAACAGCTATAATTGGGAAGCCAATGTAGATGAGATGTATAAACTATATGAAAATATAATAGAAGGGTGTGTATAGTAATGGATTTAAGAGATGTCCTTTATTATTTTAAAAAATCAATATGGATTTTAATAATATCAATTGTATTGTGTACTGCAGTGAGCGGATTTTTTTCCTATTTTAATAAATACAGCTATTTATGCACCCCTAAGATAATTGTGGGGCCTCAGACCCAGGTGAACCGGGACACCAAATTCGTCAGCAATATAGTTAATGTATTGGCTGAGTTGACAACCAATGATGAGGTACTTGACAGGCTGTTAAATGAGACTGGACTTAATATGGATAAGGAAACCTTAAAAACAATGATAAGCACTGATGCAAATGATGTGCATCAAAGGATATACTTTATTGTGACAGGAAGCGATCAAGAGGCAGTAAGGGTAGTGGCAGATAAAATCCCGGATATTATTTCGGATGCCGCTATGAAGCTCTTTGGCATAGACAATCTGATGATAGTAAAAAGTGAGAAGGTAGTAATTAACGGAAAAAGTTACAGACAAAACATCATAAGCGGTTCAGTTGCCGGATTAGGCATAGGAATTATGATTATTTTTCTGCTCATGACCTTTGATAAAAAGCTGTGGGAGAAAAAAGCATTGCAAAGGCTTTACAATTTGGATTACCTTGGTTCTTTAAAACAAAAAGGTGATGATACATCCATACTTAGTACCAAGCTCATATTAAAAGCTAAGAACAATGATACAAAAACAGCTGCAATCATACCCTTGGATGTGAAGGATGATAAAAAGCACATAAACCAATTGGTAAAGACCCTTGCTTCCATGGGAAGAAAGGTTCTTGTCATAGGCAAGGACTTATATAATAAAAAATCATCTGAAGGTTCGCTGTCAATACAAAACAGCGATATATCAAAACTTATTGAGGAAGCAGATAAAAATATTCATTATGTGTCCTTTGACCCTAAGGATAATATAACAGCTTCAGACATCATCAAGCTTGATATAAAGAGCCAGCTTGAAAGCGTTAAGGATTGCTACGATTTGATACTTTTATCCCTTTCAAAGGATACAGGAGCAGACAAAATGCTTTTATTGTCCCATTCCTTTGGTTCAATCATAGCGGCAGCAGAGAAAAATTCCACAAATATTAAAAACGCAGAAGAGCTGACGTCCAATTTAAAAGACACCGACATAAACATATTGGGATATTACGTAATAGAGTAGAGAGGTATTAAAATTGAAAATACTTACAGTAATAGGGGCAAGGCCTCAATTTATAAAAGCTGCACCGGTGTCACAGGCCATAAGAAAAAAACATGATGAAGTTATTATACATACGGGACAACATTATGATGATAATATGTCAAAGATATTTTTTGAAGAGCTCAACATTCCGGCACCAGATTATAATTTGAATATCGGCTCGGGAAACCACGGATATATGACGGGCATGATGCTCATAAAAATCGAAGAGATAGTTCTGAAGGAAAATCCGGATGCATTAATGGTATACGGTGATACAAATTCAACTCTGGCAGGTGCTCTTGCCGCCAGCAAGCTGCATATACCCGTCGTACATATAGAAGCGGGACTTAGGAGTTTTAATATGGCTATGCCCGAAGAACAGAACAGAATATTGACAGACCATATATCAAAGGTGCTGTTTTGTCCTACGTATACTGCTGTTAAAAATCTTGAAAAGGAAGGCATCATAGATAATATCTACAATGTGGGAGATGTTATGCTGGATGCCACATTGCATTTTAAAAACCTGGCCCTTAAAAATACTGAATTTTTAAGGGAATGGGGTATAGAAAACAAGGATTACATACTTGCAACAATTCACAGAGCTGAAAATACCGACAACAGGCAAAGGCTTCAAAGTATTATAAATGCTTTGAATAACTGTCAAAAAGAAATAATACTTCCTCTTCATCCCCGTACACGTAAATTTTTAGGGGAATACGGCATTGAAACTAGCAGCAACATAAAAATAATCGACCCTGTTGGCTATCTTGATATGATCCGCCTTGAAAGCCATGCATTAAAAATTATAACAGACAGCGGCGGTGTTCAAAAGGAAGCCTTTTTCCTGAAGGTTCCCTGCATTACATTGAGGGATGAAACCGAATGGGTGGAAACGGTACAAAACGGCTGGAACATAATCGTTGGAAGCAATGAAAAAAAGATAGTTGATGCCATAAAAAATTTCACACCGGCTATGGAACAAAAAGAGGCCTTCGGTGACGGCAAGGCCAGTGAAAAAATAAGTGAGATACTTTATAATACGCTGCAATAGAGGCTAAAATCATGAAAATTTTATTTTTGACCCAATACTGCCCGCCGGAGGTGGGTGCACCTCAAAACAGAATATTTGAATTTGCAAAGCAGCTTAAAAAGTTAGGTCATGATATTACTATATTAACTGCAATGCCTAATTATCCAAAGGGTGAAATATTTGAAGGCTACAAAGGCAAATTAACATTAAGGGAAACAATAGAAGGTATTGATATAATAAGGACGTGGATATATGCCACTAAAAATACCGGTTTTATCCCGAGGATAATAAATTATTTGTCGTTTACCATAACCTCTGTAATATTTGGACTTCCCATGACAGGAAAGCAGGATGTTGTAATAACCGAATCCCCGCCCTTGTTTTTAGGATATTCCGGATTCTTGATATCCAGGCTTAAAGGGGCTAAATATGTATTCAATGTATCGGATTTGTGGCCGGAATCGGCAATAAAGCTTGGAGTGCTAAATGACAAGCTTTTAATAGGATTGTCTACCTGGCTGGAGGAATTCAGCTATAAAAAATCCCATTTGATAACAGGCCAGACCATGGGAATTGTAAATAATATTATAGACAGGGGCTTTGGAAATGGAAAGGTACACTTAATTACTAACGGTGTTGATTCGGAGCTTTTCAAGCCTCAAAACAGAAATGATGAAACAAGAAGACAGTTTAACATAGAAGGAAAGTTTGCAGTATGTTACGCAGGCATCCACGGCATTGCCCAAGGACTTGAAATAATCATAAATACTGCAAAAGAGCTTAAAGGTTACAAGGATATATCCTTTGTATTCATAGGCGAAGGCCCGGAAAAGGAAAAGCTCATGTCCATGGTCAAGGAGTTTGAACTTGATAATGTACAGTTTTATCCCTTACAGCCTAAAAAGAATATGCCAAACATAATAGCATCAATGGATGCAACAATAATACCTTTGAAAAAGCTTGATTTATTCAAAGGCGCTTTGCCTTCTAAGATGTTTGAAGCCTTGTCATCAGAGCTACCCATCATCTTATCCGTTGAAGGTGAAGCTGAGGAATTGATAAAAAAGGCAAAGGCCGGTATTTGTGTTGAGCCGGAAAATCACATGGAAGTTAAAGATGCAGTTTTAAAGCTCTATGAAAATCCTGAGCTCTGCAAAGAATTAGGGGAAAACGGCAGAAAATATGTAATGGAAAACTATTCAAGACAGACCATAACAAAAAGATTTGAATCACTGCTTATAGATATTATGAAGAAATAAACATGCTAGTGGAGGAATTGTTCCATGGAATGGAATGAACACAAATTTAAAATAAATGAAAGGCTTAAAAATAAGTCTTTTGATTTGATATTGAAAAGAATTATGGATTTAACAGCGTCCTTGATATTATTTATATTGCTTATTCCCGCATTGCTTATAATTGCGATTGCCATAAAAAAAGATTCTGAAGGTCCTGCAATATTTACTCAGATAAGAGTAGGACTTGACGGAAAGCCTTTTAAAATTTATAAATTCAGGACAATGGTAAAAAATGCAGAAAGGCTGTTCAAGCTTGATATTGACAAGGACAATTTAGGAAGCCTGGTATTTCAGGATAAAGGTGATTCAAGGGTGACCAAAATAGGTGCTTTTTTAAGGAGAACCAGCCTGGATGAACTGCCCCAGCTTATGAACGTAATCATCGGAAATATGAGCCTCGTGGGACCGCGGCCTGAAATTCCTTCCGTAGCCGATTATTATAACAAAACGCAGAAGCTGCGCCTTAAAGTTTTGCCGGGTATTACCGGTCTTGCCCAGGTCAGCGGCAGAGGAGAAATAGAACTTGATGAAACCATTAAATATGACATTGAATATATTGAAAATTACAGCATATGGCTGGATATAAAAATTCTTTTTAAAACTATATCGGTAGTATTACGAGGCCAGGGTGCCTATTAGAGGAGATGCTTTTTTATGATGGGCATAATTAAAAACATAAAAAATAACGGGATTCTTTTTATATTATTATTGATTTATATTACACTTGTGATTTTTACACCTTATATAAAAATAGCAGGAAGAGAGAATTTTGAAGTGACATTTATACTCACCATTCTTTTTGTTTTTCTTCTGCCTTATGCTGTAAAGGAAAGCTTTTATGAGAAAAACAGGAGCATAAGGATCATTGCATTGCTATTATCGGCTATATTTTTAACGGATACGATTTCCATAGTAAATTTCATAATACATAATGGCTTTGTAAATATAATTTCAAATATTGTACCTAATATCAAAGTGGGATTGTATATTCTATTAGCCATTGCTATTTTGCCTGCAGGTATAGATGAAGATAATCATAGATTTTTTCTTTATAAATTCCTGCCTGCGCTGGCTTTTTTAATAGCTCTTGTCGGGATAATGCAAAGAACAAATCTGTTTAATTTTAATGAGTGGTTCACAGGATATTATATATCAAGCGAAAGCGGAAGAGCGGTAATCGATTCCCTCATTGAAAAGCAGGAGTGGAGGAGGGTACTAGGGACTCTGTCAAATCCCAATTTTTATTCTCTCCAGCTTATGGTATTAATGGCTTGTATTACTTCCAATATCGTACATGCAGATGATTTGAAACATAAAGCTGTAAACCTGATTATAGATATAATGCTTTTCTTATCACTTATATTTACCCAGTCAAGGACAGGCATTGCCGTAGTTATTATGGTATTCTTTTATTTTATGATTGTTCAGACTATAAAAGGCGGCAGAAAAAATATAATAAAGTATCTGATTGCATTTTTGGTCATACTTATAGTAATTGCACTGGCAGTCAAATATATGGACCTGTATTATATTTTTGATATAATAAAATATAAATTTGATGTAAACAGCGTAAACGACCGTATTAAACACTGGATAGAGGCAATAAACTTATTCAAGTTTCATCCAATTGTAGGTATCGGACCGGTTATAGGAGTATATTATTCATCCGTTGATAATGAATATATACACATACTGAGAAATTACGGTGCATTAGGCTTGCTGGCACATTTATCATTATACATCTATATTTTTGTTGCAACATTAAAAGACATTATAAGAAAAAGCACAAGCACCATGGTCCGTCACTATGCTATGTCAGTAAATCTATCGGTACTGGCAGTACTTATTACGAACATCACCATGGCAACTTTCTACCACTGGCGCAACTTCATATTGCTGCTGTTTATAAGCCTTATGTGGAGTAAGGTTAGGGACTATTAGTGTTAGTCAATTTACTTTTCATAGCATAAGCTTGGGATGATGACAGGGACATTGCGGAGCGACCGTAGAGGTGATATCCGAAGAACTCTGAGCATCTTATTGTAAAGAAGCGTCAAGCGAGCATAAGCGGCCGTCAAAAGCAGGATGGTTTTGGGCCGGAGAGCCCTTTACAATAAGATGATGCATAACTCTAGGTCATGGAGCAGTGAATGGAGCCATCTCAAGCGATACTACCAAGAATTGAGGATGAAATTATATGAGTAAATATAGTATAAAGAGGGCCGCAATATTGATGGTCCTAGCTACAATAATTGAAAAAGCATTGGGATTCGGAAGAGAGATGGTAATAGCCAGCCAGTTTGGAGCCACCGGTCTGACGGATGCATATATTGGGGGATATCTTGTACCGTATTTTATAATGGCGCTATTATATGCCGGATTGGTTAATGTATATTCGCCATTGTTTTTATCGGAGAAGGAAGCCGACGAAGATATGGCCTGGGAAAAAATAAACAGCATATCTTCATATTTGCTGATACTGATTTTATTTATGACGGTTATCGGTATAGTGTTTTCCGGACAAATAATAAAGCTTTTATATCCCGGGTTCACTCCGGAAAACATAGAGGCTGCAGCATCAATATCCAGGATATTCTTTATAGGAGTGTTTATATACAGCGGTACAATCATAGAAGGAGCCCTTTTAAATTGTTACAGGCAGTTTATATATCCGCTGATTGCAATAAGCCTTTTATCTGCAGGCATAATTGCAGGGGTTTTTTTGTTCGGTGGAAGTACTAATATTAACTCAATAGCTTACGGTTACATGACAGGTGCAGCCATCGGGCTTATACTCCAATTTATGAAGCTTAAAAGCATTGATAAGAGATTTAGTCTTAATTTAAAAATGTATCCTGAATTTACACAAAAATTCTTTGGAATGCTCCTTCCAATATTGATAGCTACATCCATGAGCCAGGTAAACGTTTTTGTAGACAGAATTTTTGCATCATACCTTGCTGAAGGAAGTATGTCTTATTTGAGCTATGGAAACAAAGTGGTTGAGCTTCCCATAACACTGTTTGCCGGAATTATATCAACTATTATTTTTCCTGACCTCATTGATTATATTAACAAGGAAGACAGAGAAAATCTTAAAATTTATTTAAATAAAGCCCTTATAATAAGTCTTATTTTTCTTATACCATCCTTTGCAGGGCTTATAACATTAAGGATGGATGTAGTAAAGCTTTTATATGAGAGAAATGTATTTACAAGCTCAGATACCATTAATACATCACTGGCATTATTGGGATACAGCCCCACTATTATACTTTATGGAGGAACGGCAGTTATTTCAAAGGTCTATTATTCCATGAGGGACACAAAAACCTTGATGTACATAAGCCTCTTTACCATATTTCTTAATGCTCTCATGGATTATTTCTTCATGAAAACTATGAGGCATTTGGGATTAGCCCTTGCCACTTCATTGGTGGCGGTATTCCAGTTTGGTATGGCATATTGGATGCTGAAGAAAAAAATAAGCATTTCCATGGGTACGTATTTATTAAAAAACCTTATAAAAATATGTGCAGCAGCTGCAGTTATGTCTGGTGTAATTACAGTTTTAAATAATATTATTTCAATATCCTCTCATACAATTACAGTGGCAATATTGATATTAGCAGGGGTATCAGTTTATTTTGCATTGATTATATTATTTAAAGTTGATGAGGTTAAAACCATAATTGACAAGATCCGAAAGAGAGGGAAATAGGCATTTTCCACTAATTAATTTTTTAAAACTCAGCATTTGTGTAATTATTTACTATCTTCCGCACATACTATTTTTATAGACTTGCTGTATGGAAGGTGGTATGTATGGAATTGTACGACATTATTGAAAAAAGACGGAGTATACGCAAGTATAAGGATATACCGGTCGAAAAGGAAAAACTTTATAGAATTTTTAAATCAGCAACACTGATACCCTCCTGGTCATGCAAACATTGCTGGAGATTTATAATAGTAGACGAACTTGAGACCAAGCTTATGATATCTCAAGCCGTGGATGAGTCTAATCCGGCTCAGGATGCATTAAAACATGCTCCCATGATAGTTATAATTTGTGCCAACCCTGTGGATACGGAGGAAATAGATGATAAGGAATATTACATGGCTGATTGCGGCATAGCCATGGAACATATAATGCTGTCAGCAACTTATGAGGGTCTTGCAACCTGCTGGATAGGGCTGTTTGATGAGGATAATATAAAATCAATTCTAAAAATCCCTTCCCAGATTAGGATTGTTGGAATAACGCCTTTAGGGTACGGAGATGAAATGCCGGAAGATAAGGAGAAGGTAGGAATTAAGGATATAACCTACTATAATAAATGGGAAAGCAATATTGGGTTTAATAATATTTGAAATCTTTGTGGTATAAATTAGGCTTCATTTTCATAATGAATGCCTTTTTAATTTGGCGGAAATGCATTATATTCAATTTATATAGAAATTATCAGAAAATATCTATATAATATACATTAGCTATGTTTTTCATGAAAGGATACAAGGTTAAAGCTTGGCATCCTTATTAAGGAGTATAGTATATGAATTTTAATGAATACATACATTCAATGAAACCGGATATAGTTAAATCAGTACAGGATATGGTAAGAATAAGGAGTGTAAAGGATGAGCCCAAAGACGATGCACCTTTTGGAGAAGGTATAAACAGGGCTCTTATGTATGCACTGGATATTGCAGCCTCCATGGGTTTTAAGACAAAGAATTTAAACGGATATATAGGTTATGCAGAATATGGACAAGGTGAGGAGACTGTAGGTATAATAGGTCACCTTGATGTAGTTCACGAAGGAAGCGGATGGACTTATCCTCCATTTACCGGGGAGATTCATGCTGACAGGATTTACGGCCGGGGAGCAATTGATGATAAAGGACCCATTATTGCAGCATTATACGCATTAAAGGCGATTAAAGATTCGGCAGTTTCATTAAGCAAAAAGATTCGAATAATCTTCGGTACCGATGAAGAAAATGGCTGGGAAGATATAAAAAAATACCTTGAGCAGGAAAAAGCTCCGGACATTGGTTTTGTCCCTGATGGATTCTTTCCCGCGGTAAATTCGGAAATAGGGTCCATTGATATTGAATTTAGTAAGGAAATAGCCAGAAAGTCAAAGGGAATGATTGAAATAAAATCCATTAAATGTGACGATAATGTAAATACAATCCCCAATGAATGTACCTGTGAGTTAAAGCTAAAGGGCATGGCTAAATATATGTTAAAGGATATATTGGAGCTTTACGATGAAACTAAAAAGACAAATATGATAATAAACGAGATTGTTGATATGTATACAATAATTTCAAAAAGCAATGCATCCAATAATAAAGATGTCAGCATGAGCAAAAACGCCATAGGCCAGTTAATTGAATTCCTTGCACAATTCAGCCTTGGCCAAAATGATGTATCGGATTTTATTAAGTATATATCGAAATTTTCTACTTCAGAGAATTCAGGCAAGAAGGTGCATATAGAATATGCCGATTCACATAATTTGAATTATACTGTTTATTTGACTGGATTATATATAGATGAGGATACTGCAAAAGCTGTTATTAATATAAGATATCCGATTGAATCAAGCTATGATAAATTAATGGAATTTATAACCAATGATGCTGCCAGCAAAAAGGTAAATATGGATATTTTAAGGCATAGAGCACCTCTTTATATTCCCGAAGACAGTATTTTGATTTCCACACTTTTAAATACATATAATTCTGTTGTGGGTGAAGAAGGCAGCGTTGTTTCTGTAAATGGCCAAACATATGCAAAGGCATTTAACAATATGGCAGCCTTTGGACCGCTGTTCCCAGGCGAAATCAAAACCTCTCATAAGCCGGATGAATCCATGGATATAGATAATCTTATAAAATGTACCGAGATATACAGCCAGGCTATATACCAGTTGGCTAAATAGCGCAAATTATTATAACAGGGGTTCATAATAGCTTTAAACGAAGGGGATAAAATGAATATAAGAAAAATTATTTTTATGGCTGCAGTTAATAATATCCCAACAACAAACAGCAGCCGGGGCTTTGTCAATAAAATTAAATATCATATACTAAAGGGTATATTTAAAAGCATGGGCAAAAACGTGAACATAAGGCCGGGCATTAAATTTGCAAAGGGTTATAATATTTCCATAGGAGATAATTCCGGCATAGGAGATAGCAGCTTTTTGCAGGATATAGGAGAAATCATAATAGGAAATGATGTTTTAATGGCGCCTGAGATTATGATCTTTACCTCCAATCATGAAATGAAAAGAAATGAATTAATAAGAAATCAGGGGATTAAAGTGAAAAATGTAAGAATAGGCGACGATGTATGGATAGGCACAAGAGCCATCATACTTCCGGGAGTCAATATTAAAAATGGGGCGGTTATAGCCGCCGGGGCCGTAGTAACCAAAGACGTTGAAGAATATTCAATAGTCGGCGGCGTGCCGGCAAGGAAAATAGGGATGAGAGAATAACACCTGCAATTTGCCAGGTGTTTTTAATTTGCTTTACTGTAATAAACCTGTGAATTGATAAATGTGTGAATAATTAAAAAGGCAATTATATAATAATAAATTTATTTTTTCAAAGAATATTACTAAGTATCGAAAGGGGAAGGGTTAATGGAAAGAGTAATCATAGACGGAAATAGCCTGACAGTTGAGGATGTGGTAAATGTAGCGAGAAATAATTATAGCGTAGAAATTTCAAATGAGGCTAAGGAGCGAATAAATAAATCAAGAGCTCTTATTGATGATATGGTTAAAGCTGAAAAAGTTCAATATGGTATAACTACAGGCTTTGGAAAATTCAGCGATGTGGTCATTTCAAAAAAAGAAACCAGGACTTTGCAGAGAAACCTTATAATTTCCCATGCCTGCGGTGTAGGCGACCCACTGGATATTGAAATTGTCAGGACCATAATGCTTTTAAGAATAAATGCGCTTTCAAAGGGCTATTCGGGTATAAGGTTGTCAACGATAGAGACTCTTATAAAAATGCTTAATAAAAAAGTGCATCCTGTAATTCCTGAAAAAGGCTCTTTAGGTGCCAGCGGAGATTTGGCGCCCTTATCCCACATGGTTCTGGTTTTGATGGGAGAAGGTGAGGCCTTTTATGAAGGTGAAAGGCTTGTAGGCAAGGAGGCTCTTAAGAGAGCTGGAATTGAGCCCGTTGAGCTGGTTGAGAAGGAAGGCTTAGCCCTTATAAACGGCACCCAGGTTATGACGGCTATTGCAGCTTTGGCTATATACGACAGCTTAAATTTATCAAAGACAGCAGATATAGTGTCTGCAATGACCTTTGAAGCTCTAAGGGGAATAATAACCGCTTTTGACAATAAAATCGGAATGGTGAGGCCCCATAAGGGTTCTATTAATACTATGGAAAACATGGCAAGACTAACTCGATACAGTGAGCTTATAACAGAACAGGGTGAATTAAAGGTACAGGATGCTTATACGTTAAGGTGCATACCTCAAATTCACGGTGCAGGTAAAGACTCAATTGAGTATATAAAAGGTGTAATTGATATAGAGATTAATTCGGCTACGGATAATCCTCTGATATTTCCCGATGATGGCGAGATTATATCGGGAGGTAATTTCCATGGCCAGCCATTAGCCCTTGTCATGGACTTTTTAGGTATAGCTTTATCTGAATTTGCCAATGTATCTGAGAGAAGATTAGAGAGACTGGTTAATTATCAATTGAACGATTTGCCTCCATTTTTAACGGAGCAGGGGGGATTGAATTCAGGATTTATGATAGCTCAATATTCTGCTGCTTCCCTTGTATCTGAAAATAAAGTACTTGCGCATCCGGCATCCGTGGATTCCATACCTTCTTCTGCGAATCAGGAAGATCATGTCAGTATGGGAACAATTGCCGCAAGAAAAGCGAGGGAAATATTGAAAAATGTTCAAAGAGTGCTGGCAATAGAGCTTTTAGCAGCAGCCCAGGCTCTGGAATACCGCAAGGAAGGAAAGAGAGGAGAAGGTGTAGACGAAGCTTATAAATTGGTTCGCAGTATAGTTCCGCCTCTTAAGGAAGACCGGATCATGTATATTGATATCAACAAGTGTGTTGAACTTATCATAACAAATCGGGTTGTTGAAGTTGTTGAAGATAAGATAGGTGTTTTGAAATAAATAAAAATCACGCGTTTTACGCGTGATTTTTATTGTCCATTAAAGCTTAAATGAGTGCTTCTACACTTGCTGCTGTGAATATAAGCTGCTTGTCCTGTGTTGTTGCAGTACCTGCAAGGCGATAGCCCTTTGGACCGCCGTCTTTAGTTGCTCCTACAACCCAGGCACTGCTGTTTGTTTCAAGATTTTTACGGGTTTCCTCCATTTTATAAATGCCGAAAACTACTTTGTCGTCAGAGACTTCACCTTTTCCCACTATAATCGGGTGTGGCGTTCCGTTTGAATCCACAGTAACAATTGACAGAAATGCCGAACCTTCAAGTACTTTTTTTACATCTTCACTGATAATCATTTTTTTACCCCCTGAAAAAGTTATTTGGCAGCTCTTCACTATGTAATTACTACCTGGTATAATAATACTACTGCGATATTTCATATACAATTACGCAGAATATAATGAGCAGGTAAGAAAATTATGATTATAGAAGAAAAAAGTTACTGCGAAAACTCATGTGCCAATAAATGTCCCTGCAAAGAATACTGCCCTTTGGGAAGTGCTTTGAAACTAATAGGCGGCAAATGGAAGATACCAATACTATGTGCTTTGCATCAGGATGGGACAACCAGATATAATGAGCTTAAACGTAAAATAAACGGCATAACCAATACCATGCTGGCCAGTTCATTAAAGGAGCTGGAAAACGATGGCTTGGTATGCCGAAGACAATATGATGAAATGCCTGTAAGAGTAGAATATGCGTTAACTTCGGCCTGTGACGATCTGATACCAATACTGAATCAATTGGCTAAGTGGGGTTCCAAAGTCAACTCAGGAGAAGGCTCAAAATAACAAAAGCTTTATTTTTTTAATTCATCAAGGGGAGCAAAACGGTATCCGTTGTTTTGGAGATTTTGTATTATTTCTCCTAAAGCTTCTGTATTGCTTTTAGATACAGCATGCAAAAGTAAAATGGCGCCATTGTGGTAATAAGTATTAACAAAGTCCAAAGTGGCAGCCTTGCCTGGCTGGTTGTTAGTATCCCAGTCCTTGTGAGCCATGCTCCAAAGTATTGTTTTATAGCCTAAGGAATTGGTGAGATAAAGGGTCCTTTCGCTCCATTCCCCCATTGGCGGCCTGAAAAAGCCGGGCATGTCTTTGCCTGTAATCTCTTTGAAATAATCAGCTGTATTTTTAATCTCGCTTAATACCTTTTCATCGGAAACATCGGGCATGGAAGGGTGTGTTTCACTGTGATTTCCCACAATGTGACCTTCATCTACCATACGTTTTACAAGCTCGGGATTTTTCTTTATATATGGCAAAGTCACAAAAAACGCTGCTGTGACTCCTTTTTGCTTTAAAATATCAAGAATTTCACCTGTATAGCCATTCTCATACCCTTCATCAAAGGTTAAATATATTACCTTGTTTTCCGTATCTCCAGTAAAGTAGCCTTCATATTTATCAAGAATATTTTTAAATTTGGAACTCAAAATAGGCACTTTATGTTCCTTATTCCTACCCGGCATCCAATTAACAATCTTTTCATTGCTTAAAGTTGAAATATCCACTATAGGATAATCTATACTATCCTTAGGAGTAGGGACAGTAGGTGTGGTGGGTGTAACTGTATCTTCATTTGCAGTTTCTTTTATATCTTCATTATCCTCATTGCTTACCGATGAAATTTCATCATCAAATACAAAATCAGGATTCTTTTCCGAAACGATTTTATCTTGACCGATTAAACCGCAGGATGCTGAATTCAATAATGTAAAAAGTGCTAAAATCATTATCGCAGCTTTCTTCATATTATCACTCCATTTTCACTTTATAATTATATTATAACGTTATTTCCATTTTATATTGTAGGAAAATAATTAAAAATGTATTCTTATATTGAATTTTATTATAATGTATATATGAAAAAAATATTTTGCTAGAAAGCATTCTAAGTTTACAGACCAATATAAGGGGATTAACATGGGCAATAACAAAGAAAAAATAGATGTAATTTATAATAAACTCATTCAAAATAACGGTGTCTTAACAGAAGAACATAATGTAAATGGCATTGCGAGAGAATATGAAGACTTGATGGAAACAGAGAGAAAAAAGGCCTCAGGCAGCTTTTATACTCCAAAATTCATTATAAAATATATGGTGGATAAAGCACTTAGCCAATATGATTTATCTAAAAATCCATACATAAAAATTCTGGATCCTTCCTGCGGAAGCGGATACTTTTTAGATGAGATATATAACAGGCTTAGGTGTATATATAAAGATAATCTTGATATTATAAATGAAAAAAATCCGGAGTTGAACTTAAAGAAAAACACCATACATGAACATATAATAAATAATAATATTTTCGCTGCCGATGCAGATGAATATGGAGTTAAACTTTCTGTAATCAATCTGATAATGAAAAGTCCGAAATCCCTTGCTGTGCCTAAAATTATATGCTGTGACAGCCTATTAAACTGGGAGGATACTTTTTTAGAACATAGAGATTTTTGGAGCAATAAGTTTGATTTGATAATAGGAAATCCTCCCTATATAGGTCATAAGAAAATGGGGGGGAAATACAGAAAACTCTTAAACGGCATATATGAGGATATATTCAAAGACAAAGCCGATATTTCCTTTTGCTTTATCAAGAGCTCCATAGACAGGCTAAATGAAAAAGGAGTGCTGAACTTTATAACATCAAGATATTTCATGGAGTCTCCCAGCGGCTTTTCTTTAAGAAATTTCTTAAAAGAAAACACTGAATTAAATGAAATAATAGATTTTTACGGTGTCAGAATTATAAAGGGTATCTCAGTAGACCCTGTAATAATTGAAATCATAAAAGAGAAAAGCACTCAATCTAATAAGATAAATGTAGCTAAAGCAAAACCGCAGCTTAAAAAATTAGACGGTGAACTTATATTCACTGCCATTAACATCAAAGATGCTAGATACTATGATTTTTTTACTGTTAATCAACACACCCTCCTTGATTCAGGATGGTCCCTGATAAACGATGAAAGTGCATCAATAATAGAAAAAATCCAATCCCAATTAAAGTGTAATCTTTCAGAGGCTTGTATAAGCTTTCAGGGGATAATAACTGGTTGTGATAAAGCTTTTATAGTGGACAAAAACATTATAAATAAGTTTAACATTGAAAAAGCTCTGTTAAAAAGATGGATTAAGAACAGCAATATTAAAAAATATGTTACTGATAATAATAGCAAGTACCTGATATATGCGAATGATATCAAGAATGTTGAAGAATTCAAAGGCGCCATATCACATATTGAACAATATAAGGATAAGCTTATGCAAAGAAGAGAATGCAAAAACGGTGTAAGAAAGTGGTATGAACTGCAGTGGGGCAGGGAAGCAAAGCGTTTTGACGGGAAAAAGATTATATTCCCGTATAAGTCCTCAAATAACAGATTTGCTTTAGATGAAGGAAGCTATAGCAGCGCTGACATCTACGGTATTATTATAAAAGACGAATTTAAGGATAAAATATCATATGAATTTTTACTGGGGCTATTAAACAGCAAATTATATGAATTTTATTTTAAAAGCTATGCCAAAAAGCTTGGAGAAAACCTATATGATTATTATCCCAATACAGTAATGCGCCTTAAAATCCCTTGTTTGGCAAACTGCGATATAGAAGAACTTGTAAATAAAATAATTTATTCAAAGGATGAAGGGGCTCTTAATACATATATAAGGCGCATTGATGAATTGGTATATGATTACTTTAAACTTACAGATGGAGAAATTGCATTAATTGAAAAAAGCACGAACTAAATCAGCTTTTCAAAGGTACCGAAGACGACAGGCTTTCCCTCTTTTACCATGACTTTGCCCTTTGCAATTACAGTATCGATGGACAGGTCCTCTTTATTCATCAAAATTATGTCCGCATCCAGGCCAGGCTGTATGCGGCCTTTTTTATTACTTAACTTTAAAACGTCTGCCGGATTTGAAGTCAAAGGCATAAGCGCTGTATCAACCGGGATGTTTTCTTTAAATACGGCATCGCAGAATTCACTGTGATTATCCCTTAAGGAACCAACTCCAAGCCTTAAAAGATTTCCCTTCGAGTCAAATTCAGGTGAGCTTCCGTTGCCGTCAGAGCTCATGGTTATTTTTTCTTGAGGAACGCCGTTTATAAGCATCATTTTTAAAGCGGTGCTGGGTTTTACAATAGAGCCATCTAATACAGGCTTTATGCTGGAAGTTATATCAACATAGCCCCCTGATTTTGCATATTTTATAGAATCATACAATAGTTCACGAGTACGGTTTATATGTGTGGGTACCATCTGTTCCGGCGGTATTTCGCCTATATTTGTGATTTCAAAAAGCTGTGAAAGCTTTCTCTTGCCATCGCCTACATGAAGGTGCAGTACCCCGGCTTTTCCTGAGAGCATTCCGCCGACACGTGCTTCTGCTGCCAGCCTTAGTATATCCTGAGTTGTGGGCTGAGCCGAACGGTGGTCCGATATGGCAATCTCCCCTATTCCAATTATTTTATCTATTAGTATGATATCATTTCTTGAATTGTCAGTTATGTTCCTGGTTGGGATTTCATAGGAACCGGTATATATATAAGTTGTTATGCCTTCTTCCTCTAATGCCCTTGCCTTTGCAAGAAGGGCGGCCATGTGCCTTGTAGTACCGTCGGTACCCAGGCACCCTACGACGGTCGTTATGCCAAAAGAAGTTATATCTGTAAGCATGGCCTCAGGAGTGCGGGTGGTAAAGCCGCCTTCACCGCCTCCGCCTGTTATGTGAACATGGCCGTCAATAAAGCCGGGTGTAAGTATTTTATCTTCGCCTGAAATTACTTCAATATCATAAAAGCTCACAGAAGGCAAATCAATATTATCTGAAATCTTTCCTATTTTGTCATTAATCAGCAGCACATCTTTTTTTCCTGAATACTCCGGGCTGTATACTTCAATATCTTTAATTATTTTAAGCAAAGGATAAACCTCCTATCTTATCTCTATTGCCGCATTTTCCGTACATGCCGATACATCTATCTTTCTGGCTGATGAATCATAGCATGAATTTTTCCCTGTTATCTGTCTGTGTCTTTCATCTGAACTTAAGTAATCATTTGAATAAATAAAATTGGGTATATCTATTATTATATTGTGGTTTTTAGTGGAAGCTTCAATAAAAACTGCGGTGCCATCCTGAAATGCCAAATCTGCTTCAATTGTACCATTACTGTTTTTAAGCTTCAATTCTAAATAATCCTTCCATTCGTCTGATAAGGATATGTCAATTCTCTCCGACGAGGTAATGATCTCGCAATTGCTGCAATTTAAGTTCTCAATTATAACAGGGCTCTTTGAAGCCTTCACATAAAGTTTGTTGCAGGTAATATCACAGAACTCTATCTTATTTGACGATGTAAAGGCTTCCCCTGAGTCAAATTCCGTACCCGCTATTGATATCTTTCCGCTATTGGATATGCATGAAAGCTCTTTGCATTGAAGGTAAGATGCGTTTATCTTACCCTTTGAGGTTATTAATTTAACCTTGTTGAATTTTTCCCTCGGAATCTCAATCTTAAAATTCACATTTGTATTATTCCTTTTTTTAATTTTAATAGAATAAAAATTAGGCCTATCAACAATATCAAGCAGTTTATCCATTTTGTTTTCTTTCGGACTGCAATAAATACGGATCTTTATTATGTCTTCATCATAGCCGTCTAAGAATATATTGCCGTACATATTTTCAAAGCTTAAGCTTAATAGGGGCAAATTATCTGTCTTTTTACTAATGACAGATACCAAAGCTCTTTCCTCATTATTTATATTATTGAAGTTATTTATCATCTTTATAAGGGAATCATCAAATTCAGGAACATTGGATGAAATATTCCCAAAGGAAGTCTTAAGGCTGTCAGCTATATCATTGAATTCCCTGGTATCTTCAAAAGCTTTCTTAATATGAGGAACCTTTTCAGCAATTTTTGTATCCAGTATTTCAGTATTTTTATTTAAATCTCCTGCAATCTTATTAATTTTACCTTCCAAATTTACTTCCAAGTCTTTAAAAATTTCATTATATTTCTTAGTATCAAATTGCAGATTTTTCTCCATTGATTCATGAATTTTATTAAGGCTTTCATTTATTTCTTTAGTAACAGAGGAGCTTTTTATCATAAATTCCTCAAGGGTTTTGTTTATTGGGTCCCTTGGAGTCTTGGAATCTTGATTTTGTTTATATAAATCTTGTTTATCATTTAAACCTTCAATCATAGCTTGGGCTTGGGAAGCCGTTATTTTGCCTTCTTCCAGCATTTTAAGAATTTCGCTTAGCTGTGATTTCATATTTTAACCTCCATATATGGACTTCCTTAATAAATCTATACTATTTCTTATGCATTTTATGACTGCTTCAAATCAACATAAGCTCTCAACATAATATTTCACATTACTATAAAATAAATTTATAAGTAAAAATATAATAGGGAATAATATTATAATATATTGTAAATTGGACAAGAATATAAAGGGCTTAAGCTTAAAATGTCTATGAACAATCTGCATTTTTTCACAAAAACTTCATTAATTATTTAATTGTAAATAGAAGGAAAAAAATGTTAATTGTAGAATAATACATTTAATACTTTATTTGCATACTGATATTTAGGGAATAAGGAGGAGTTTTTGTATGCGGCTTAATTTAAAAACTATAAATAAAACACTGGTTATAACAGTTTTCGGTGACATTGACCATCACTCATCAGACGAAATGAGGGAAAGAATAGACAGGTTTATTGATAATCACTCCATAAGGAATATAATATTTGACTTCACCAATGTAAATTTTATGGACAGCGCAGGAATAGGAGTGATTATAGGCCGGTACAGGAAGGTTTCGGATATGGATGGAAAGGTTGCGATTGTAAACAGCCGTCTTCATGTTAAGAAACTTCTTGAAATATCGGGCGTCCATAAAATTGTAGGCATGTATGAAGAAATGGACACTGCAATAACCGAGATGTAATGAGGAGGGGAAAATAATGGATTTTGAAAACAGCATGAAACTTGAAATAATCAGTTTATCACAGAATGAAGCATTTGCAAGGACAGTCGTGGCTGCATTTGCATCGCAGCTTGATCCCACATTAGATGAAATATCCGATGTAAAGACCGCAGTATCTGAAGCCGTGACAAATTCAATAATACATGGATATGAAAATACTCAGGGCATAATTACAGTAAAAGCCGATATAAAGGATAATTTATTGACTGTGGAAGTAATTGATAACGGAAAGGGCATAGAGGATATAGAAGCGGCAAGACAGCCACTTTACACATCAAAGCCTGAATTAGAAAGGTCGGGCATGGGATTTACCGTTATGGAGACCTTCATGGATAGCGTAGACGTCATTTCTGAGCTTGGAAAGGGTACAAGAGTATTGATGACTAAAAAATTCAACTCTGTAGCTTAGATGGGAGAACTATTATGAGTTCAAAGGCAAATAGCAAAGGCATTTCAGAAATACTAAGTCATGAAGAGACTCTTGAACTTATCAGCAAAAGCCAGAAAGGCGATAAATTATCCGAAGAAATACTTATAAAAAGAAATGTAGGCTTGATATCTTCCATTGCCAAAAGGTTTATGAACAGGGGATATGAATTTGAAGACCTGTTTCAAATCGGAAGCATAGGAATAATAAAAGCCATAAAAAATTTTGACACAACTTTCAGCGTAAAATTTTCTACATATGCGGTGCCTATGATAATGGGTGAGATAAAGAGGTTTATAAGGGATGACGGAATAATCAAAGTCAGCAGATCCATGAAAGATGTGGCTAAAAAAGCTAAGGTAGCCAAAGAGAGAATGGCAAAGGAACTGGGAAGGGAACCAACAATTGCCGAGATTTCAGAAGAGCTTGGTATTACTACAGAAGATTTGGTCGTAGCCATGGATTCCGCTATAAGCCCTGAATATCTTTACGATGTCATTCATCAGGACGACGGTTCTCCGGTCTTACTAATTGATAAACTCAGCGAAGAAAAAGATGTAGACAGCGAAATAACGGACAGAATAGCTCTTAAAGAAGTTTTGGATAAGCTCGAGCCTAAAGCCCGTCAGATAATTATATTAAGATATTTTAAAGACAAGACACAAACTGAAATTGCAAAAATGATGGGAATTTCACAGGTGCAGGTATCAAGAATTGAGAAAAAAGTACTTGAAAAAATGAAAGAAATAATGACCTAAAGCGGCAGATTACTGCTGCTTTTTATATTACTGTATTTTGTATTAAAAAAGGTATTTTGCAAATACTAAGTTTAAAATCTTTAAGCAGGTGTTTTTATGAAAAAAGCAATTTTTACGGCAGCAAATGTTATGATGATTTTAGCGATATTGGCAATAGTAGCGGGAGGAATATATTTTGTAATGAAAAATAATTCCAAAATCCCAGTAAGGGCGCTCTTCGTGGAATCAAAGTCAAAAAGGCTGGTTCAGCAGATTTAAGCCTCATAATACTAAAGTAAAAGAGGTGTCCTATGTTACTTTATATCAGCAATAAAAGATATGATGTAGTTTCTTCTAAAAATATGGAAGAAAATGAAGAAAGACTGGAAGTTACAAACAATGTACTTGACGATGTGGACAAAATGCTGATTAAAAACATCCATAGCAAAAGGAAAGAAATAAGGTAAAGGGGGTAACCGGCATAAACAATAATAATGAAAAACAAAAAAAAGAGTTTCAAAAGAAGGTTAAGGAGAGCAGCCCAAAATCCAATCTTCTTAAAAACTGCTTTATGGCATTTATTGTAGGAGGATTAATATGCGATATCGGACAGTTTTTTGTAAATATGCTGATGAATTCGGGAATGCCTCTTGATGAAGCCCGGGGATATACGTCTCTTATCATGGTGTTTTTAGGTTCTTTCCTGACTGGGTTGGGCGTGTATGATAATATAGGCAAGTTTGCGGGAGCTGGCTCCATTGTACCTATCACAGGCTTCGCAAATTCTATTGTTTCACCTGCCATGGAGTTTAAAAGAGAGGGATATGTATTCGGGGTAGCAGCAAAAATGTTTTTAATAGCTGGACCGGTACTTGTTTATGGCATCACTTCATCCGTTATAGTGGGTTTGATTTATTATCTGATAAAATAAGGGGTGGATAATATGGCATTAAAAAAGCTCGGAAAGCAAACTGTGAAATTTATCAACCCGCCTTCAATTATATCCACGGCATCCATAGTAGGTCCAAAGGAAGGAGAAGGACCGCTGGCTAAATACTTTGACACAATTTTAGGCGATGATTTATGCGGACAAAAGAGCTATGAAAAGGCAGAATGCTGCATTTTTAAAGATGCAGCTAATTTAGCCATAGAAAAAGCCGGGTTGAAAAAAGATATGCTTGATTATATGCTGGGAGGAGATTTATTAAATCAAATAATTACCGCCAGCTTTGCAGCGAGGGACATAGGCGTACCATTTTTTGGGCTTTACGGGGCTTGCTCAACCATGAGTGAATCCTTAAGCCTGGGTTCCATGTTAATAGACGGAGGATATGCGGATTATATACTATGCATAACATCAAGCCACTTCAGCTCTGCTGAAAGGCAATACAGATTTCCTTTAGAACTAGGGACTCAGCGAACCCCTACAGCCCAGTGGACGGTTACCGGTTCCGGAGGAGCTGTAATTTCTACTATGGGCAACGGACCTTATATAACTCACGTGACAACAGGAAAAGTAATTGATTTTGGAATAAAGGATGCGAACAATATGGGAGCTGCCATGGCACCTGCCGCAGCAGACACCATAAGCCAGCATTTTAAAGATACAGGTTTTAGCACTAAGGATTATGATGTAATTGCCACCGGAGACCTTGGTAGCTTGGGGATGGAACTTACGGATGACTTACTGAAAAAAGAAGGCTTTAATATATCGGATATTTACACCGATTGCGGTGTTGAGATATTTGATTCTAAAAAGCAGGATACCCATGCAGGCGGCAGCGGCTGCGGATGTTCGGCAGTCGTTTTTAGCGGTTATTTCTATGAAATGTTAAAGCAAGGAAAATACAACCGAATAATGCTGGTATCAACCGGCGCTCTGTTAAGTCCTACAAGCACTCAGCAGGGCGAATCCATACCTGGAATAGCTCATGCAGTAACCATTGAAAGGATGGTGTAGCTCATTTATGGATTATGTAAGCTCGTTCATTGTAGGAGGCATTATTTGCGTGATAGGGCAGATTCTAATTGATAAAACCAAGCTTACATCAGGTAGAATCCTCGTGATCTTTGTAACTGCAGGAGTAATACTCACAGCCATAGGGATTTATGAGCCTATTGTAAATATCGGTAAAGCAGGTGCAACAATTCCTCTTCCGGGCTTTGGATATTCACTGGCAAAAGGCGTCATAAAGGAAGTCACTGAAAAAGGTTTTATAGGAGTATTTACAGGAGGTGTTAAGGGTACTGCTGCAGGGATATCTGCTGCCATTACTTTCGGATATATCATAGCAGTAATTTTCAGCCCCAAGACTAAAAAGTGACAGTGAGGTAGCAAATGGCTAAAAGAAAGGTAATTATAGTAACTGACGGGGATAATATTGCAAGAGAGGCAGTTGAAGAAGCTGCTAAAAATATCGGGGGCAGATGCATATCAAAAACAGCAGGCAATCCTACACCAATATCCGGCAAAGAAATAGTAGAACATATAAAAAAGACTCCCTATGATCCTGTGATATTGATGGTGGATGATAAAGGCCATCAGGGAATGGGGTTTGGCGAGGAGGCCATGAACTATATTATAAATCATCCTGATATTTTTGTTATGGGTGTGGTGGCAGTAGCCTCAAACACAAATCATATAAGAGGCATAAAAGTGGGCCATTCCATAGATAAGAAAGGAAAATTGGTAAAGGGAGCCGTAGACAAATTCGGAAAGAAAAAGAGAGATAAGATTATAAAAGGGGACACGGTAGATATACTTAACGATATTAAAGTTCCCGTTGTACTGGGAATAGGTGACCCTGGGAAAATGGACGGATATGACAGTATATTGATTGGTTCACCTATTCTGACTAAAGCTATGCTGGAGATAATAAGAAGAAATGATTTAATGGAAGCAGTCAAAAATCCCAGGGACAGAAATTAAAAAGGTCTGTGACTTTAGTTTTTTCTAAAGACACAGACCTTTGATTTTAAGGTGTTGCCGGTTTTTTAGTAGGCGTTATGGGAGGAGTGGGATAAGGTGAGTCTTCATCCTCATAATCATCGTCATCATCGTCATCATCATCGCCAAAACCGGGGGCAGGATTATATCCGCCATTACTTTGATTATGGATGTCACAGGTATCCGTCGGAAGTTGATACTGAGAATCCAATACCGAACTGTCAACAGCATATGGCCTCTTTATAAATACTCTTTCCTCTACCAATTCAGGAGGACAGTATTCGCTTGCCAGTTTATTATTTAAAATGTCTACCCTTGCTTTTACATGTACATCACAATATTCTGTAGGAACTTTTCCTTCTATGAATATTTCCGTTACTACTCTTGAACCTCTCTGATCTTGAGCACATAAATCCGTAGCTATTTTTCCCGAGTCTTTGCAAACTGAGGCAGTTACAATTCCGCTTGGTTTATCAAAATTTTTAACAGGGAGATTGCTGTGAACTTCTTTCATAATCTCTGACCACATCCATGCTGTCTCACCGCTTGTGAGTCTTCTGTCGCTGTTAACTCCGGGTTTTGGTGCTATACTTGGTTTATCATGGCCCATCCAAATGGCACCTGAATAATAAGGTGTAAGTCCTACAAAATATGCATCGGCTTCATCGTTTGTAGTACCTGTTTTTCCTGCCGCCGGCATGGAACCAATATTAGCTTTAGAACCGGTACCTCCGTTTACAACGCCTTTTAAAACATCAACGGTAAGATAAGCGGCCTGGGATGATAATACCTGATGCTTTTCGGAGTTTTTTTCAAGAAGGGTGTTTCCTTCGCTGTCAACGACTTTTGTATATAAAATAGGTTCAATATATACGCCGCTATTTCCGAATACCCCGTAAGCAGAAGCCATTTCAAGGGGAATTACACCTTTTGTAAGACCGCCTAAAGAAATTGCAGGACCCATATCATTCAATTTTCCAGAAGTAACTATCGTAGACAGGCCGAATTTTTTTAAATACTGAACGCTGTTACCTGTTCCGATTTGAAGCATAAGCTTTGCGGCAACTACGTTTTTTGATGTTTTGACAGCATCTCTCAATGTAGTCAAACCGGAATATTTTCTATCGTAATTTAACGGCTCCCATCCTCCAGTTGCAGCTTTCATCTCGGGTGTGAAGGGAGTATCATCAATGACTGAACTTGGCGAATACCCCATGTCAAAGGCAGGTCCGTATACAGCAAGAGGTTTCATAGCCGAACCCGGCTGCCTTGCGTATATAGGATCGGCCGCCCTGTTTTGGGATTTTAAGGGCTGGTCACCTCTGCCTCCTAAAACTGCATTTACCTGGCCTGTTTTATAATCGGTAATTACAACACCTATTTGGGGCTGTATTATATTTTCTTTTCCCCAATAAGCAATTTCCTCGCTTAAATGAGGGTAGAATTTAGGGTCATTTGCAACTCTGTCAACGATATCCTGTATCCTGGTATCAATGGTAGTGTATACTCTAAGTCCGCCTGAATAAATTAACTGCTGTATTTCATCTTTGGTGTAACCATATTTATCTGTCAAGTCTTTTTCAACGCTGGATAATGCGGCCTCAATAAACCATTGATATTTCAAAGTGGTATTATCACTTCTCTTTTTAAAAGATGTTTCATTCATAGCCATCAATTCTGCTTTGGCTTCTTCATATTCCTCATTGCTTATCATTTGATGCTCAATCATTTTTGAAAGAACGATGGATGCCCTGTCTTTATAAACTTCAGGGGTATCAGTATTAAGATAAGGATTATACCTTGAAGGAGACTGGGTAATACCGGCAATCAAAGCACTTTCAGCTATGGTAAGCTGATTTACATCCTTGTCAAAATAGTATTCTGCGGCGGCCTGAACTCCATTGGCAGAACCGCCTAAGAAAATAGTATTAAGGTAATATTCCAATATCATATCCTTCGAAAGCTTTTCTTCAAGCTTAATAGCAAGATAAGCCTCCTGAATCTTTCTACGCCATTCCTTTTTGGACGTAAGAACCGTGTTTTTCAATAGCTGCTGTGTGATGGTTGAAGCACCTTGATCATATCTGCCTGTTTTCAAGTCTGCCCATAAAGCACCGAAAATACGTCTTATATCCACCCCGAAATGGCTTCTAAAGCGCTCATCTTCAATAGCTATAAATGCATCCTGAGTATATTTTTTAATATTTGACAGTGTTACATATGTCCTGTTTTCAACTCCGTGAAGACTTTCTATGTATTTTCCGTCCTTATCATATATCTTTGTGGTTTGTGCCAGGTTGGTAAAATTATCAATATTAACCTGGGGCGCAGTATTGATGAAAGCAAGTACAATACCGCCTGTGGCACCTATAGCAACCAGCATGGCTAATACTATTGTCAATAAGACAACTTTCCATGCCTTAAATTTCTTTTTCTTTCTATTCTTATCTGTATTTTGTTTGTTGTTCATGTTAACCTCCCTGAAAAGAGTTAAGCAATTATCTAAAGTATAGGCAGACTTCTAAACCATTATAACATAAAAAAAGTGTTATGTTAATGAAAACTAGCCCAATAAGTATATTGAGAAGATTCTATGGATAGAATCCTTACATATGTAAATTGCTAAAATTTTTTATAAAGATAATAATAGCTTGTTTGTGGAACAATAATTTCAGGAGGCGTTAATATGAAATATGTTTTTTACCTCACTGCATTAATCCAGATTCCGGTTTTTTTTATAACTCTTTATTACATTATTATTTCCATTTTTGGTATATATAAAGGAAAAAGGCATAAAGAATTTGAGCCTCAGAAAAAGTTTGCCATAATAGTGGCGGCTCATAATGAGGAAATGGTAATAGGTCATATAATAGATAGTCTTATGGATCTAGATTATCCTCATAATATGTATGATGTCTTTGTGATTGCGGATAATTGCACGGATAAAACCGCTAAGATTGCAGATATACATGGGGCTTACGTATTTGAAAGGCAAAATGATAAACAGCGAGGGAAAGGCTATGCCCTTGAATGGATGTTCCAAAATATATTTTCAATGAAAAAGAAGTATGATTGTATAGCAGTCTTTGATGCCGATAATCTTGTATCAAAAAATTTCTTAAGGGAAATGAATAACAAGCTATGCGAAGGCTATAAAGTAGTTCAGGGATTTTTAGACAGCAAGAATCCTAATGACTCATGGATTACGGCTTCATATTCCATAGCCTTCTGGAGCTCTAACCGGATGTTTCAGCTGGCAAAAAGCAATTTAGGCCTTTCAAGCCAAATAGGCGGAACAGGCTTTTGTGTCGATGTTGAACTTCTTAAGCAGTTGGGCTGGGGGGCAACCTGCCTTACGGAGGATTTGGAATTTTCCTGCAAGCTTATTTTAAACGGAGAAAAAATAGGATGGGCTCATGATGCTGTTATATACGATGAAAAGCCCTTAACTCTCAAACAGTCATGGAAACAACGAAAAAGATGGATGCAGGGATTTGCAGATGTGTCAGGAAGATTTTTCTTTAAGTTGCTTATAAAGGGCATAAAAGATTTTGATATTACAGCGCTGGATTGTGCTCTATATACCATACAGCCCTATATATTAATTGTATTTGGAGTTTCAACAATATTGACTTTTACCCAGAGCAGCCTGAATATTCCCTTAAATGTTTTTCTCATAAAGTTCCTTTTAAGCAGCGCGCTGGGAATTGGCGATGAGATGTGGAATATAATAATGATTATTCAGTTTTTCTATACGCCGGCACTGCTTTTACTGGACAGAAAACTGGATTTAAGGATAAGCCTTTGGTATATTATCTATCCTTTATATGTATTGACCTGGATACCTATAGCATTGTCAGGTATTATGAATAAAAACAATAAGGAATGGACCCATACAATACACACCCGTCAAATAAGTATTGAAGATATTGAAAATTCCTGTGAAAACGGTAAAGAGAGTCTTGCATAATTAAATTTTAAAATATTAAATTATAAAATAGTTGCAAGTTGGCACCCCCTTGTATCATAGAATTAATAAAAGGGGGTGTTTTTATGTTACCTTCCAAGAGAAGAGCAATAAAAGGTCTGGTCATATTCTTTTCATTTTTTGTTTTTATTATTTTTTCATTTTATACAGTCGACAGCCAATTAAAGCCTACTCTTATAGCACTATCTGACAGCGAGTTAAGAATAGCAGCTACTGAAGCCATAAGCAAAACTGTAAAGGATGAGCTGTCAAAAAACATTGAATACAGTGATTTTGTCAATGTGAAAACCAATAATAGCGGTGAGATAATAGCCATTGAATTAAACACCATAGAAATGAACAAATTCGGAAACAACGTGGTATTAAGAGTACAGGATGAAATGAAGTTTCTGGGGGGTAAGGGTATAAGTATACCCTTAGGAGTGCTTACAAAAAGCAGCCTGCTTTCATATATGGGGCCAAAGCTTAAGGTAGATGTCATACCTACAGGAAATGTAATGGCAGATTTCAGGTCTGAACTGGAATCGGCGGGGATAAATCAAACCAGGTACAGGGTCTTTATAACCATAAGTACCAGCCTTCAGATTGTCATACCAACCGTTAAGGAAAGAATAGATGTTGTCTCTACAGTTCCCATAGCAGAAACTCTTATAGTGGGAAAGGTCCCAGGCAGTTATTTCAATACCACACCGGGAGGATTCAATGTACCCAATATCGTTCCAATCCCCGCACCTTAATAATAATTTATATGGCCCATAAAAATATTGTATATTATATATCGAGGTAGAATAAAATATTATCATAAAATTTTATAAACAACTTGACTAGATTTTATAGGTATGTTACTATTAATAGGCTGTTACAAAACAGCTTATTTTATGGTCCTTGAAAATTGAACAGTGTGAGAGATTGTGTGAAGCGTTTCAGGTAAGACTGAAACAACCCAAACTAATTATCATGGATAATGAGTTATCTTCGATAACTAGTCACAATATCTTTTGAGAAACCTAGAACAGTAATTAATAGCTAGTTAAGTCTAGCTAGGAAATAAACTTAACATGAGAGTTTGATCCTGGCTCAGGACGAACGCTGGCGGCGTGCCTAACACAT
>NZ_LKET01000023.1 GCF_001317355.1 Oxobacter pfennigii | reverse complement strand
GCATTTCATGAGTTATCTTATCCATCTCTACCTCCTAAAAACTAAAATAGCTGCTTTAAAAAACTTCTAGTTTATTGAAGCTTGGATTGATTTTCTCAAAAATACGATTCAAATTCTAGGTACGCACGATTTACCATTTACGACTTGCCTAATTTTTTTTATGCTTCTGCACTAAATATTCAATAAAAAAGATACTTCTTCAATTTTTCAAAGAAGTATCTTAAAATTTTCAGAATTAAGCTATGGAGTTTTCATTCTTCACGGTGATATTTATATCATATATGTCTGTCTCCATTCACCCATTTACATTTAATAACCGCTCGGGTTGCTCCAGCAGAGCCCTATTCTGTTATTAGATATGAATTTATCTTTTGTCAGCCACTTCTAACTTATTGCCTAATAATTTTTTTAGTTTAGGCAAGACTCTTTTCTCAAAATCTCCTTTTTCTTTCTCTCTAATGCTTAAACTATTATAATCCGAGTCTTCATTTGCATTTAAAATAAACGATGCTTCATTAATACTACTACCTGTTTTAATCACAACACAATTGAAAAGAAAATCAAACTTTAAAGCATTTATAACCTCATCCTTATCCTTCACTTTGTACCATATAAAATTAGGTATAGTATCCCCATCAATTGGAGTATTATATATCCACTCTTTTCTAGTAAAAACAATCTTTTCTCTAATGAACTGTTCATACTGTTCTTCTATTAAACCATCTTTTATAAAACTCTCAGCAATAGGTATTAAAGCAAATTCATCATCATCCATAAAGCAATCAATAATATCGGCTACATTCTCATAATATTGCAATCCATCAAAAAAGTCACCTTCATCATAATTTTGTAGATGATACCACAAGCTATATAAAACAAGTCTCATGTTGACTCCTCCTTTACTTTGGTAAATAATGCATCTTAGGATCAGAATTCAAATGCCAATGATCGGGCCATACCCTCCCTGTTGGTGTTTTTGTTCCATAAGGATTATATTTATACTCGGGTTGCCCTCTATGCATTTCACCCACAGTATTTCCGCTTTCATCAACAATTCGCGTTTTATCCATGTCACTAGAGGGAATCGTCGGGCCTTCTTTATAATTTTTCGGTAGCGCCTTTTCTTTCCAATTCTTTTTTCCCTTCACATTAATAATAGGTCTTCCTTTTGAATCTGTTTTTACATTAGCAATTGATTTTTCTTTATAGGTTATTTCCGGATTTATATAATTATCATATGCCCAGACACCTATATATCCTACTAAACCCACAGTAACTACTGTTGCCAACACCATAACTGCTACAAACCAAACAGGTGCACTGGCTATAACTGCTCCTATACTTACACCTAATGCTGCAACTTCTGCCCAAAAATTACCACCCTGGTCTTCTCTATTAACAGGATTATTGTTACAGTAACTAAACAAATTATGAGATAATAATCCTCCAATTGTACCATTAACTATATCCGCATTAATAAACCTGCACCACTCCGGGTTATAATACCTTGACTGCAAATAATATAACCCGGTCTCGGTATCATACCTGTACCCGCGATACCTATATGGGTTCTTATATCCAACATGGGTTACATCATTTGTTACATCTGCTCCATTCTGGTCTTTAATGCTAATCAGTTTACCCCAGGTATCATAAGTATAACTTACAACCTGAGTACCATTCTTATTAAACAGTCCTGTTATATCTCCCTGGCCGTTTCGTATATAAAAATATTCTACACCATTTAAATTCATGGATGCAAGTTTACCTGCGCTGTCGTAGGTATAGTATATGGTATCTATTTTCCCATCTGCATCTGTCTTTATTTCATAAGTTACCTTATCTCCTACAAGATGATATTTAGTCGTTGACTCAACAGTCGGTGTGGTTGTTCCCTGATATACAGTCTTTTGTGTCCTTATTCCGGCATCGTTATATTTAAACTCTATTGTCTTACCGTTTCCCGAAATAGACTTAAGCTGCCTTCCTCCTTCCCAGGTGTAGGTATAACCGTCATAAGCCGTTATATTTCCCACATCATCATAGGAGATAGATTTATCAGTGGTAACGTTATTTATTTTAGTTGTGAAAAATTTCAGTTTATCTTTCCATACAGGGTCATCATAAGTATAGATATATTCTTTTGTGGCTGTACCCACGGGACCTGTTGTAAAGGAGTATTCTGTCCTGGTTAATATATTCCCCCCTGCATCGTAGGTATATACAGTGGTTACATTTGTTATCTGGTTATTTTCCCGTATAAGCTGGTTTAGCTCGTCATAAAAGTATTCAATATAACTGCCGCCGGGAATGGTTACCTTTTCAATGTTTCCGTTTTTATCGTATGTGTAGTTCGTTATAGTGTTGTTTATATCAATGCTTTTAAGCCTTGTCGTTGTGGCTCCCGGGGTCCCCTGTACCTCCTCATATCCATAGCGTGTTACATGTTTGTTTGCTCCCATTGTCAGGGTTCTGCTCTTTAATCTTCCCAGGGAATCGTATATGTTGTTTATATCATTCCCCCTGCCGCTGTTATATATATTGCCTATTTCGGCATTGCTAAGCTCCTGACCCGAATACATAAAGTGCTGCATAGCCCCGTTTGCCTGGCCTGTGCCGGATATAGTGCTGCCTACCAGTGTTACGCCGCCGGTAAAATCCTGAAAGTCGGTAATATTGGTTGAATGTGTGTAGGGGGTACCGTTAAGGTATAAGGTGCATTTTAATCCCGAGGCACTATAATTCCACCTGAATGCCGCAAAATACCAGATGCCTTTTTCTATTTTAACTGCCGAACTTACAATATCCTGTATAGTTCCTGCATTGTTCCTCCTGTTAAGCTTAAGGTAATTATCGCTGTCTATATACATGTTGAATATCTGTTTATTTGTACCCTCGTTGCTTAAAATCAGCCTTACAGTATCATCAACAGCTGTATAAAACCATACCCCCATAGTGCCCGATGCCTTATTTACACCAAGACTGTATGATATCTTTGTGCCAGTTGATGTTGATGCTGCAGGGGTATAGGGTGTTGCAAAAGGTTTCTTCTCCATCTGGACATCATCAAAGCGGACTATATCTTTATCCTTTACCGGAGACCTTATTATCACCTGGAGTATCTTTGTGCCGGCAGGGGCGGTAAACTTTCCGCTTATCCTTACCCACTGGTTTTGCTCTATATTCATGGCATATGTCCAGTAAGCGCCGGGTATTTCACTTCCGCTGGAATTATAGCATACCAAAGACAATTGAGGCTGTGCATCTCCGATTCTCTTTGCATATGCACTCATCGTATAGTCTGTGGCTCCATCTAATGGTGAAGACAGTGTTATATTCTGATATGCCACTGCGTTTGCAGCAATTCCGTCAGCCTGGCTGTCATAGCATTCTATGCTTTTACCGCCGTTAACGCCGTCATTTACTATTCTCCACCTGCCGGTTTTGACTGTATTCCAGTCGGTAGCCTCCCAGCCCGGTATTTTTCCGCTTTCAGGTACTTTATCCTCAAAAGAAGAATTGGCGGTCAGAAGGTTGGTTGAACCTTCATAGGCCATTAAGCTTTGCCTGTAGTCCTTATCCCTGTCAAATACGGCATTGAAGCTTAAAGGCTTAGTACCCTTTGTACCTTCAGAGTCAACATTTAACGGGAAATATTCAATCCTTCCGTCGTTATATAGGTACCTGTTGTATACGCTGTGAAGGGGCCTGTTGTCCCTGCTGTATACATGGCTTGTTATATAGCCTCTCTTATTTAATTGTTCCGCAAGCTTGTTGCCGTTATTATTCAGGTCGTATCCAAAGCCTGTTACATTTCCCTTGCTGTCACTCACTCTTGAGAGCCTGCCTGCCAGGTCGTATGCATACCTGTAGATGGTACCGTTTGCAATGTCATTATGATACCCTAAACTTCCCGAGGCATCGTAGGAATACCAATGCCTCATGACGCCGTTAAAGTACCTTGCCGATATTCTGTCTAAGGTATCATAGCTCATGCTTATTATCTGGCCGTTTCCATAGGTTGATTTTGAAAGCAGTCCTGTATTTCTGGACTTATTATTGTCATACTTTATTACTTGATATTCATTTGTTATGAGTGTATTACCCCCGGCGGACACTGCAGTATTGTTCCCCAGGGAATCATATTCAAAACTATAGTTGAATCCATTATGGGTTATTGTCTTTATCCTGTCTTTGTCGTAACTGTAGCTGTTTGTTACGGGTGTCTTTTGCTCATTTATATCGCTGCCCTGCCTTATTAGGGCTATATCGCTGTCGCTCAGAGAATTGGGTGAATAGGTAAACCTCTCAATGAAGCCATTTAGCTGATAAATTCCAGGTATGCTGTTTCCAATCCCCGTCCTTGCACCGGTAAAGTTCTTATATGACTTGAAGTTACCTATAGTGCCTGGGTAACTGTTACTGTCTAAAAAAACTGTATAGTTAAGGTCATTGCCGCTCATACTCCACCTTAATGCGGCAAAATACCAGCGGTTTTTTTGAATAGTTATATTGGTTGGAGCTAATATTATATCCGAGCTATCTGATTTTCTCACCAAAAGTCTAAGAAAATCCTGACTGTTTATATAAAGGTTGAATATCTCCCTGTCGGAAGCCTCGTTTGCTATTATTGTCCGGTCTCCGCTGCCTGTTGTTTTAAAAAGGATTGTCATTGTTCCTGAGTTTTTATTTATACCAAGGTTATATAATACTTTAGTGGGAGCATAGCTTGAAAGATATGTCCTGCCGCCCGGCGAGCCGTCTGTCGCAAATGCTGACTTGTCTTCGGCAGCCTTTGTACCAAGGGAACCGGCTGTGCCGCTGTTTAATGGGAAATATTCCACTCTTTTGCCGCCGACTGTTTTGGTTACATCAGTTATTCTGTCATTGATGTCATAAGAATATATTGTCGGGTTGCCTTTGGGGTCAATGATGCTGTCTAAAGTCCCCTTTTTATCATTGTAATTGTATATTACCGTGTTTCCAAGAGGATCGGAAACCGTGCCTGCATAATTTCCATCGGTACTGTAGGTTGATGCGGATTCTATAAACAGGGTACTGTCTCCAACCTTTGCGGTTTTAGGGTTTCCATAGCTGTCATATACAAATGAATATACAACGTTTTCAGCAGAGGTTGCGTCCTTGATATTTCGTTTTTCGTCATAAGTATATTGAAAGTTATTGCCCTTTGGATCCGCAGCATTTACAAGGTCGTTGTTGCTGTTGTATTGAAACTTTGATGTCTGGTTTGCAAGGTCTACTATGGATACCACGTTGCCATTTTCATCATATGTGAAGCTTGTGCCGAATTCTTCTCTATATACCTGTATACCGTCAAAGTAGGCGATATTTGCATTGTTGTAATATATGGCATATATCATTATGCTGTCGTATGGACCATCAGCAATTATTCTGTCGGACGCATACTGCCAGTCGGACACTCCATCGTTGAAATTTACGACTGCATATTGAGGTGTGGCAACATCTGTGCGGTTTATCTGAAGGTCAAGGGCAAAGTATCTTAAACTGTCGGGAGTTAAAGGAATTGAATCAGCTTTAGCCCACCCGCCGATTATAAATGAATCGCCTTTATTTCCGGAAATATTTATTTTCTGGCGTATCCATTTTTTCACACTGCCGTATCCTACTATTTTAACTGATGTGTCATCATTACCGATGGGAGCACTTGCTTCACCAGATGCACCGTCTTCAGTGTCATTAAAGCTTCCTTCCCAGAAAAGAGGAACAATGGGGCCGTTGCCGGAGTCACCGGGGACATATCCGAAGCTTGGGTTTTCAACTAAGTTATACCTGTTTGCAACGGGGCCTTCCTCAAGCTGCAGGTTATCAAAATAGGCCGTACCTGTAACTCCGTATATACCGGCGCCTATATAAACTGTAGTATTTAGCGCATTATCAGGGAGAGTAAACGTAACTTCTACTCTCTGCCAGTCATTTGTGCCGTTTATATATTGTGAATCCTGATAAGGCCAATCTCCGCCGGAAAGCTCATAAGTTGCATAAATTACCACGCCCTTGCCGTCTGCTGCCGTCACACCGTTGGTCTTTACATATCCTGAGAGGGTGTACATTTTTCCCTTTATTAAGGTTACTTTCTGACTGAAATAATGCCTGCCGACGGTGTTGGTTTTTACTATTTTCAAGGACATCTTTCCCATGTATTTATCTTCTTCAGTAAATATGCCTGAACCTTCGGAGCTTACGGTACCTACAGTACTTCCGGCCGCAGCCCATTCACTGTATGGTTCTTCCACGCTGTGATTTTTCAAAAGGTTAATCACTGTTCTTTGAAGCTTAGATTCCACGGTAAGCTTGTTTTTATTTTTTATATCACCATAACGGTAATGCTGAGCGCTGTCGTCGGCATCTTTAATGCTGATGGTATTTCCTATATTATTAAACTGGTATATGTTTTTTCTGTCTTTAAAATCGGTAAAAGTGGTATTATTCTTACCATATATAATGTTAAGCTCATTGCCTAATGTGCTGTCTGTATGGGTTTCCTGTATTTGCTTTATCCTGTACGCCAGCACATTTTCGTTTCCCGGCTCAAACCTGTCATAGTATGAATAGTTTATCTTATATCCGTCATAATTCATTGCGCTTGTCAGGTTATATATTCCATCATAGGAAAATGTTGTTCTTATGGCTCCTTCCTCAATGTTATTATTTTCATAAGAATAAATAATGGAAGTAAGCCTGGTTACGGTATATCTGAAATCCGTCTTCCTTCCGGCAGGGTCTGTCATGTCAAAAAGATGGCCCGACTCAGTATATGTGAGGGTAGTTTTTCTTCCGGCTCCATCCTCCACCTCTGTCAATCTGTTGTTATTATATGTGAGGGTTATCTTATTCCCATTTTTATCTTCTATAGTCCTAAGAATGCCGTAATAATCAAAGTTTAATTTATTGCCGCCTTTGTCTGTGATTCTAATTACCTGTGACTCACCGCTGCCGGTTACTGTCAGCATAAAATCAGTACCGGCATCATCCACATAATAGCCCTTTTCTGAATCATATCTATAATAATGATTTGTGCCGTCTTCATCAGTGTGCATGTAATAATTCACACCGCCAGCCGGTATCTGTTTCCACTGGACAGTCTGGGTCAGATTAAGCCTCCAGCCGGGCCCATAGCCTATGTCGGCACCTTTGTCATTGCTGTTGTATACGTGGTTAATTGTAACGGGCATCCTGTTCCCGTTCATTGAAAGATCGTTGTGTACAAATACAAGATTTCCCGTATAATCATTCACATAGCCTGTTCCTGCACGCCCCACGTCCTGGCTGTGATAGGTCCAGTAGCTTTCAAGGCCGTTGTTGTTTACATAGTAAATTGTTATCTGGGGCCGGAGGTTGGATGATGACGCATCGGAGGATGAAAAAGTAGCTGTCGTATTGGGACCTGTGGTTTCTGTATGGTGTTTGAGCACAAGGCCATAGTTATTGCCTGAATTATACCAATCTTTTACCATACCGGTCACATCAAAATAATAAAACTTTGCAGCAGATACTATCTGAAACTCCTCTATTTTTGCATCCGCACCAGGCTGCCCATTCCATGTAATAGAGCTTGAGCTCCAGCTATTAAGAACTTTATGGACATCTATCTGGGAATTTGGCGCACTGACTCCCGTAAGGTATAATGCCAGGTTTGCAGAATATATTGTCTCTGCTGCCGTAAGCTGCGGAAGGGTAAATCTGATGTAGGATCTGGTCTGGCCGTCAGTGGAATTATACCCCACTTTTAGTGAGGGAGAAGCATATACCCATTCGCTGGGGGTATTTTGGCCGACATAGCTGTCAAAGGTTTGCGCAGGGTCTTGAGGAGTTTCAACATATGGGTCTATTGTCACGGGATATATTCTGTCGACACTGTTCAGCCAGTTATTATCGGGTATTACTGTCAGCGTATACCCCTCTTTGCTTGCTTTAAGGGATATCAATATGTCTGTGCTTTCATTTTTCTTGGAATCAATCATATAGGGGAAGCCCATTATGAATATTTCATTTGATTCATTCACAATATCGTAGAAAACTATGGTGCTGCCTGAAAGCTTTGCCCCGAGATTTTTTACATATATGTTATATATAAACTGCAGGTTTGGAGTATTTTGATTTATTATTATATTTTCTTTAAATCTATCGGACCTTACATTATATTTAATATCTATCCCGGGCAGTATGCTTTTTAAATCGGCAGAGGATTCCACCCTTGTAAGGGTCTTAAGCCTGTCGGTTTCCGGCAGTGAATTCAAAAACTTTGAGTCCCATCTTACTACGCTGGGGGAAGTATCTCTGATACCCTGTATATTCCATGAAAGCTCATAATTGTCCTTAGTAAGCTGTACCAGCTTTTTACTGCGTGTATTTTTTGATATTTTTACCTTATATTCGTTTTCTTTATTTTCAAGTACCGGATTACCCATTTCATCCGACGAATCAATAAGGTTGTTGTCTATATCTTTATATTTGCCGTTGCTTAGATAATGGACCGGTGAAGGGTATATTGCAGCCTCGTATGTGCCGTCATCCCTTAAAAAGTGCTTTATGTTTCTCTGCCTTTTTTCTTCAACTTCATTTAAAATCTTTGCTTCGTTATTAACTTTGACTTCTCTGGCAGGAAGATTGGAGTTCCCTTTTAGCATTCCGGAATAAAAACTCATATGGAATATCTCCTTAAAAATATTGATTTATGCTATTGAGCATAAATGGACAATATATTTTTATGATTAAATACGGTTTTATATAACTTAAGGAATTATATTTTAAAGATTTTAATATATATATAATTTACCGGTTTATCCTGTCAGATTTTTTTCTGCGGCATATCATATATTGTGATTTAATATTAATGGAGGTAATACATGTATCCTTATTCAGGTTTGGGCCTTTATATACAGTGCCCCATCGTATACCGGCAATTTGCAGCAATGTATAATCCTTATCTTCAGATGAGGTCAGACCAATATGCGGCGCCTTTCTTTTCTGGGATTGACCGGAGAATATTCACACCTGGCGTTACACCGGATGTAACAAATGAACAAAAGTTAAAAGAAATTGAAACTGAAGCTCCCGAGGTATTAATTATGCTCAAAGACATGGGATTATCTGAAGAAGCAGCTGAATTGCTCATCTTAAGAATAATTGAACTTGTGAACAGATAAGAGGATATATGATAAAAAAATGCTCGGGCTAAAGGCAGGTTTCAATAGGGAAACTTATTGAACCATATCCGGACTAATACGGAAAAGTAAGAGAGAGGCGTTACCCCGCAAAAAGGATAGCGCCTCTCATTGTTTTAATTTGAAAAATCAGGGACGGTTCTTTTTGCTTCTATAACTGGTTTGAAGCTAAAAAGAACCGTCCCTGCTGATGTATCATCACTTCAAGAAATTTAACTACTACTTATCAGCTTTTTTCTGTGCAAACATAGTACCGATAATCATTACAACTATAAAGATTATAAGATATGAAACAACTGCCATTTTGTGAGAGAAGCAGGCGGCAATAATCATAAAAACGCACCCTGCCAAAGCAACAATAGGCGCTGCAAACCTGTTAAAGAAACTTAAGCTTGTTTCTTTCTTCATAATCATAAAGAAAATAGGAATATACATTGCATAAATAGTAACTATGGGTAATTCCGAAGAATCAAAGCCGAAGAACCCAAACCAGATAGGATCTGCTAAGATTGCGCCATAGAAGAAGAACAACCATATGCCACACAAAAGCAAGCCAAATATAGATGAATTTGTAGGCATATTTGTTTCTTTGTCAACCTGGTTAAATACTTCTGGTTTTGGTCCAAAGCCTCTTGCTGCAACCGAGTAAAGACCGCGAGTGCATCCAAGCATCAATCCGTTTAAAGTCCCCAAACAAGATATGATAACAAATACAAATATCAGTGAACCGCCTAAAGTTGAGAATATTGTTTGGAAGGCTAACTTGGCCCCTGCTTCTCCGCCTTTCATCATAACTTCGTTTGGCACTGCTCCGGCCAGTCCGACATAGTAAAGAATATAAACAAGTATAACAACAAAAGTTCCTGCGACCAGAGCTAGTGGCAGGTTTTTCTTTGCATCTTTTAATTCAGCGTTGATGCTTGTGGCAATAATCCAGCCTTCATAAGCAAAAGCTGTAGCAACAACAGCGGTGAACAATGCGTTGGAAGTATTGACTTGTGTTACTACTGTTGTAAAGTTGCTTACGGTCATACCGTTTAAAAGTCCTGCAATTGTTCCGACTACGGCCATTAAAGCCAGTGGAATAAGCTTAATAACTGTTGTACTAACTTGAAATTTTCCTGCCAAAACCGGTGACAGTGCATTTAGAGCATAGCTACCTATCAAAAATAGACACGCAATAGTCATACATTCTCCGCCGGTAATTGAAAATCCGAATAATACGCTGGTATACCTGGCAGAAACCCAGGCTAGTACCGATGTCAATGTCGGATAGTAAATCAACGCCATAAACCATCCGACATAATATCCGTATTTTTCACCCATTGCAGCTTCCGCGTAATCTACGATACCGTTTACATGCTCATATTTAGTTGCCATTACAGCAAAAGTATAAGCACAAGCAATCATAATAATTCCGCCTATGATCCAAGCCAGTATACCTAGTGAAAGATTTCCTCCCGTTGCAGTTAAAACTTTTTCCGCCTTAAAAAAAACACCGCTGCCTATTACAATCCCTACAACCATTGCTATTGCTGTAAAAAGGCCGTACTTTTTTTCCAATTTTGTCTCCATGGTAACAACTCCTCGTATAATGTTTTAAGTTAATAAATGATTTTATCCTATTACATTTTACACTATTGGCAAATAATTTACAGAATTATTAAACAATTATAGCTATTAAAAAATTCAATAGAAGTTTATATGCCGATAAAGCCTCTGAAAAAGGTGCAAAAGTGTGGACTTCCCTTTGAGTTTATAAGTACTGGATATTGAACAGTAAAACATACTCAGGTAAATATTTATGGAGCGGTACTCCAGAATGGCAGCTACGGAGTCCTTAACCCCCTTAGCACGACAATCAGAGCAGAAATGGCATAGGGTTTGTATAATCTGCTGAGCGAGCAATTTGCACATATTAACCAGTATCGTCAAATAAGAAATGCTTGAGCTCTTTGCTCAAGCATTTCTTTATCATTCACATATGTGCTTTTTCTTAGCTTTTAACTTTTTCTTATATTTTTTCTTATAAGTATGGGAATCCTTGATCATTATATCAAGCATGTCTCTTATGAATTTCCGGGTGTTTATAGCAGCTATGCATTTAAGCTCATAAGTATTATAAACAGAAGGGTTAAAGCAATTTATTA
The DNA here is from genome assembly GCF_001317355.1 of Oxobacter pfennigii. Taxonomy (NCBI): domain Bacteria; kingdom Bacillati; phylum Bacillota; class Clostridia; order Eubacteriales; family Clostridiaceae; genus Oxobacter; species Oxobacter pfennigii. The sequence goes on along the minus strand of NZ_LKET01000023.1, from coordinate 1,363 downwards.
TATCAAGAGTTTGCTGCAAATTAGGAGCGATATCCTTTTTCTTCTTTCTGTACATGTAAGGATATGAATATGGGGAATTTACAATAACTTCGGGATATTTATAAAATGCTATGGGTGAGCTTACAAAAGAGCATATAAAAAAGGGGCAGCAATACATTTAAAACCTCCGGATACAGACTTATATTTATATGATATTCGAAAATTTAAAATGTGGTTATATCATCTTCCTTTATTCTTAGTTAAATAATTGTAATGCTCCATAATTATATACCGGACTATGTAGCATAATCCGCTGCTGTCTTCTATATGCATATTGTCTCCCGTTGATTTATCAAAAAGTATCTGACAGGAGGAATGGATCTCCTCATCGCCCTCCCAGAATTTTAAGAGTATCGGGACTTTAGGTGCAAACCATTGTACCGCCGATATATTGGAGCCGGTGCTTACATCGGTAAATTGGAGTTCCTTTAAGACTTCTCTTAAAATTTCCTTGTCACAGCTGTCATAGAACTTGCTTAAAGGATCCAATACTTTATTCTTTATATTGAGGAAAAAGACGTTGCCATCAGGCAGCTCCCGATAAGATATCCATTTATTTGACAGGGGGATATCCTTGACAAAGGAGAAGTGATTTAAAATCAGCAACCTCCAATCCAGCTTAGGTTTGAACTCAGGATTGTCTTTAAAATATACCTCACCGTGAGGATAGGTTACTTCAAATTCCTGCCCCATGCTTTTTATGGACAATGTACACCTTGCTTCATCAAAGCTGCACAAGGAGCGCTTTACTATTTCTTCTATTGCCAGAGCTCTTAATTTATGACGGCTTAAAGCAAAGGCAGGGGCGTATCCCCCTTCTTCTTCATTACTTAACATATAATCAAACATTGCAATTCTCCTTTACGGATTGATTAAGCAAAGCTTATATAGACATTATACATTATATGTTGTGCTACATGAACAATATAAAGAGATTAATGCAGAACGCCAGTGAATATCACCCGTCTGCCAGGGCGAATATAATTTAAAAAAAGGGGGGAGAGGATAGGCGGGCCTTCTATAAAATGGAAGACAGAATTTCTGAAATTCAGTGAATATATATCTACTCTTTTGTAATACTAAAGAAGTAATATATCAAAATCAAATTTTTATTAAATAATATGTTGACATGGGGATTTAAAGATGATATATTAATCAAGCGTCACTTTTGCGAAGCAAGAAAAGAAAAACTGCCAACAAAAACCATGTTGACAGAGGGCGAAAGAGATGATAAGATAGTAAATGTCGCTCCCCTCGGAGCAGCCGCTTCAAAAGAGCGGTAACGATCCTTGAAAATTGAACAGTGTGAGAGATTGTGTGAAGC
>NZ_LKET01000022.1 GCF_001317355.1 Oxobacter pfennigii | reverse complement strand
TTGCTTCTCGAAAGGCTTTAGGCTTTGAGTTACATAAAAAAATATTCTGCATGGATTTATTACCCCCATGCAGAATTTTATCATATTTCAAATATATTTTAATTAGAAAATCCATTTCTCAAATTCCCGTAGGATTAAATTAGCGCCGTATTATTTAATTTGAAAAAATTGAGGCTAATTTCCCTTGTTTAAAATGCTAATCTACACTATGCACAGAAAAGTCTAAAGGCTATCTGCCATTGGACCATCCGACTGGAGAAGCGCAAGTGGACTTCTGCCAGTTCTTCTACTATGACAATTCCCAAACCCTTGCAGGAAGGCCGTAAACTCACAGTATCCTTTCCACAAAGCAATGCAGCATACTGCCAAGTATTCCGTGGTGAAAACCAGGAGTGTCTGCTGCAAGGACTGCAAAACATTATGAAATATATGAGCAAAGTGCCATTTAGGATGATCTTTGATAACCTGGCAGCTGCAGTTGCACATATTGGCAGTGGCAAAGATAGAACTTTAACTGAAGGATTCAAACAGTTTGTTGAACACTATGGGATAGAGCCGGTTTTCTGCAACACTTCTGCCGGCTGGGAAAAAGGTAATGTAGAATGCAAAGTCGGCTATGAACGACGGAACATGTTTGTTCCAGTTCCTACAATATTGGACTTTTACCAGTTCAACAAGAAGCTCTTTGAATGTTGTGAAAAAGATATAGAGCGAAAACACTATCAAAAGAAATTGCTCATTGCAGAACTCTTTGAAGCAGATAGACAGGCTATGCTGCCTTTGCAGTGGTCAAGCTTTTTTGTAACACCTTGACCTAATTTTTTAATTTTTATATCTTGCTTCAAATGGTGTTAATCCCTCATTAAATGAATGAGGCCTTACATGGTTATACCACACATATGAAAAATAATTTACGGATTCATTGAGTTCTTCATCATTATGATAATAGTGATGATATATTAATTCATTTTTCAAGGTATTGAAATATCGTTCCATGGGTGCATTATCATATGGGCAACCAGCCTTGCTCATACTTTGTTGTATTTTGATTGAACTGCAAAAATCTACAAACTCCTTCGACGGGTATTGCGATGCCTGATCGCTATGAAGGATTAATTTATCTGTTATTTTTGGCTGAGAGGCAATGGCCTTCTTCAATGTATTAATAGCAAGCTCGCTTGTTATCTTTTTACCGTTTAAGCTGGCTATTATAGAGCGGTCGTAGATATCAAGGATGGTACAATTGTATCTTTTGCTTCCGTCTGTTAAAAATAAATATGTAAAATCAGTACACCATATATGATTTGCTTTATTTGCTGTAAAGTCCTGATTTATAAGATTAGGGAAAATTTTATGGGCATGTCCCTTTTTATATCACGGCCTCTTGCTCTTAACAATGGAACTGGGCTTAAGTTTCTTATTCATATATTTATGTACGGTAGTTTTACTGCATATAATGTCCTTACGTGCCAGGAAAATTTTCATACTGCGATGCCCGAGCCGGCCTTCAGTCTCATGATATATTTTCTGAATTTCACAGCATATTTTATATTTACGGGTATTATAATTAGACTTTCTCTCTTTTAGAAAGTTATAGTATG